>JAOUQA010000027.1 GCA_029879605.1 Gammaproteobacteria bacterium | reverse complement strand
GCCCAACGGGATAGCCAGATCAAAGCCATTATAGGCCTAAGTTCTATTTATAAAGAATTAACCGCTGAACCAGAAAAACCTAAATCAAAGACAACTAGAACATCTGGCGCAATGTTTTCTCTACAATCAATCTCTGAAAACACGCAATCAAAAAACGAGGTTTTTGATAATAAACAAAAACCAGAATTTTTTATTACCCATCCTGACCTGAGTGCTGATCAGAATAGTTCGGCAGACGCCTGGGATATTGTTGCCAAAGGTCGTGCCCTTACTGATACATATGCCAGAGAATTACAGGCTCAGGAAAAAGAAATGGGCGAACTGAATAAAGAAGCCCCTGACTTACACTGGTGTATATCAAATATAAGTGCTGGTGGCTATTGCCTGCGCTGGGCATCAAATTCAACTTCTAGAGCCCAGGTTGGAGAACTAATTGGCATTAGAGAAAAAGAACCAGATCATACCTACCAATGGCGAGCCGGTGTGATAAGATGGATTAAAAATAGCCAGAAAAATGGCTTGGAAGCCGGTGTACAGGTTCTTTCACCAAAATTAATACCCTGTCTCGTGCAGAGAAGTAATCGTAAAAAAGAAGAACCGTTTGAAGGATTAATGTTGCCAGGAATTAAACCCATACAACAGCCTTCTACATTACTGCTTCCAGCTCATGCTTTTAAAACTGATAACACGTTAATTATTAAAATTTATGATAGTGAGCTGGAAGTTAAGCTCGGAACAGTCAGAGAGCACACAGGATCGTTCACGCAATTTCAGTTTACCCAATTAACAGAAAATCCTGACCCGGGAGATGACAGCGGAAACAAATCTCGACAGGAATCACCCAATAACCCAGATGACTTTAGCTCTATTTGGTCATCTCTGTAACATTAAAGAGTTAGAACGTGGCAAAAGAAAATAAAATAAATATTTTTATCATCGATGAATCATTCAACACCGAAGACAATATTGTCAAACTCATGCGCTCAGCCGGTTTCGCAGCCCATACAACTAGAATTGAAGATGAAGAAGATCTGGAAGCCGCACTTAAGAAAACAACTCCAGACGTTCTTCTCTACTCGATGGGAATGGAACTAATATCTCTTGAACAAACAATTGCTTGTATAAAGGAAAAAGCGAGCTCACCCGTACCTGTTATTGCTGTCAACCGTAAAGGACATGAAGCAGAGATTGTTAAAGTTATGCGCGCTGGCGCCCGAGACCTGTCTGATTATGAAACACCAACACATCTCGAACTCATCATCATAAGAGAATGCGAAGCATTCAAAGCAATTAAAAAATCCTTTTTACTGGAACAGACGACTCTAGAAACAGAAAAACGCTGCGAAGCTTTACTGGACTCTTCAAGAGATGCCATAGCCTATATACATGAAGGCATGCATGTATACTCTAATGAATCCTATCTCGAACTCTTTGGTTTTAGCGAATCTGAAGAACTGGAAGGAATGCCGATACTAGATATGGTTGGCATGGATGATCGAGATTCTTTTAAAACTTTTCTAAGAGAAAATTTTAAAGACAACACAATGAATACCAACAAATTAAAAACCAGTCTAAAAAAATCTGACAGTACAGAATTTGACGGTGAAATGGAATTCTCATCTGCGAGAATTGATGGTGAGCCCTGCATCCAGGTCATTATAAGAAACCAGGTTGATAGTGCAGAACTCGAAAAACAACTGACCTTAATGAGCCAGAAAGATCCAATCACTGGACTTTACAACAGACAGTATTTCCATCAACTACTTGATGAAAAAGTCAAAGATGGACAGTCTGGTAAAGAAAAGTCATGTGTATTAATTATTCATATTGACAATTTTTCAGACATCAAAAAAGAAGCTGGAGTTGCAGGTAGCGATCAACTTCTCAATGAAATCTCACGTGTATTTGAAGAAACCAGCAACAAGGACGACATTCTTGCCCATTTTGAAAGCAATATATTCACAATAATTGGCATCAATCAGACTGCAAGCTCAGCAGAAGAATTCGGCCAAAAGATAATACGATCCACACAAGACTATATTGCAAACATCAATAATAAATCAATTAATCCAACCTGCACCATTGGGATAGCAGTAATTGATGACAACGCCCCTGATAGCACTGAAATCATGCTAAGGGCAGAAAGAGCCCTGGAGGAAGCCGAATCAAAAGGCGTTGGTCAACTGGTTGTTTATCAGCCCAAGGAAGGTGAACTAACTCAGAAAGAAATTGATGCTCAAGTTGTCGAGGAAATAAAGAAAGCCGTAAAAGACAATCGTTTCAAGCTTTATTTCCAGCCTATTGTTAGCCTGCATGGTGACCCTGACGAACGCTATGAAGTATTTTTACGCCTGTTTAATGAAGAGGGCAATATCGTTCCACCTGAAGAATTCTTTCCTGCGGCAGAAAGAACAGGCATGTCGATGACGATTGATCGCTATGTATTACTCAACACAATTACGACTCTTACAAAACAATGGAAAGCTGGTAAACGTACAATTTTCTTTGTAAAACTTACACCTTCTTCATTAAAAGACACCAATCTAATTACCTGGCTCAGTGAACAATTAAAGAAATATAATGTGCCTAAAAACAGCATGGTCTTTGAAGTAAAAGAAAATATGGCAGCTACCAGTGCAAAATATACAGCAGAAATCGCCACGAAACTTAAACAGCTAAACTGCGCCTTCGCTCTGGATGATTTTGGCAAAGGAGACAACCCTTTCGCACTACTCAAACATATACCCACTGACTACCTTAAACTTGAAAAATCATTTATGGAAAACATTATCGCCAGCCCCGAAAACCAGGAGACTGTAAAGGGCATTACCGAAAAAGCAATGGAGATGAATAAACTAACCATAGCTCAATGTGTTGAAGATGCCGGTAGCTTATCAGTATTATGGGGTATGGGCATAAACTTTATACAGGGCAATTTTCTACAGGAACCTTCACCTGATTTAGATTACGACTTCACATCTATGTCAGGTTAATAAATCCAAGACCAAACAAAGCACCTATATTACTCTCATCTTATTTAGGTTATTAATTGCCAGGAAGCTTTAAAGTGCATCCCTGTCAGATCTATTTGTTATTAGAATATTGACATCTAGCAAAGATAGGTTTTAAATTAAGCAAATAATAATAAACGCTTATTTTAAATAAGCACCTAAATGAGAAAAAATCATGCCCATCAAACGTGCTAGCCATTGTTTCAACAAGCGGTCTCGACTCATAAAAAAACCAGAAATTAATTCAGCAACGGAATCTAAACTCGCATCTTTTAACAAGATCGATATTAAAAATCGACTGGAGCGCCTTCTAAAGAAACAAAATGATTTTTTTCCCTGTTTTGACTGGACATTTCCACCACCACTACTTAACAAGCAACAACCACCACATACTGCAAGTGAGCTATTTACAAAGCCTTCTGTCATTCCAGGCCGTTATTCAATTTATCTACATAGTCCATTTTGTAAATCCCTGTGTAGCTTTTGCTACTACGCAATAATCCCCGGTGATGGAATCGATTTTGCACAAAAATATACTGACTACCTGATTAAGGAAATGTCTCTCTATGCTGACACCTTCGCAAACGATACCTGTGAATCTATTTATTTTGGTGGTGGCACCCCAACATTTTTAAGCGATCACCTGCTCGCAAATATTTTTGAAAATCTTAATAAAAAGTTTAATATTAGCACCGATGCTGAAATCACAATTGAAGCTGCACCTGGCACTTTGCCAAAAGCAAAAACTCAATTCCTCAAATCACTAGGCATTAATAGACTCAGCTACGGCATACAGACCCTGGATGAAGACTTGCTAAAAACAATGAATCGAGACTATTCAGTAAATCATGCTATAGACGAACTTAAACATGCGATTGATATAATTGGCAATATTAATGTTGATACAATGTATGGCTTTGATGGTGAAGAAGAAGACACTTTAATTAATACATTACAGAAATTTCACGATATTGGCACACCCAGCTTATCTATTTACGCTCTTGATAAACAGAGAAGCAACGGTAAAGTTTTATTTGAACCACCTAAAGACGATTATTACGAGTATAAAATCAGACAATTTTCTCGGGCAGAAGAACATTTGCTTTCACTGGGTTACAAACCAGTTTTACAAAATATTTTTATCAATCCGGATAAAGCATCATATCGTCATCAACTGCGACGATGGGACAATCTTCCACTTGTCTCGATGGGAATTAATTCACAAGGATACGCACCTCAAAGAGCCTATCAAAATACAGCAAGCATGAAATCTTATTACCAGTTAATTGATGATGACAAGTTACCACTTGCCACTATGGATGAACTAGATTCAGAGCTTGAAATCTGCAGAGAACTAACCAGCAAATTAAGATTCACTTATGTCAGCATTGGAGAATTTAAATTTAAATATAATGTTGCTATCGATGAAATATATAAAGACTTAATTAATGCTCTTATTGAGCTTGGCTACCTGGAACTAAATGATGATATTTTACGTATGACGGATAAAGCAACATACTATAACAACATCATTCCAATGTTATTTGCACCAGATCATTTCAAAGAACAACTACTAGGCTTACCAGAAGAATACCTGTCATCATTTCCAGTGCCTCATATTATGACTCAACTAGGAAAAGCCCAGACCAAATCATTTAACCTGCCTGAAAATATGCATACAGTTAATATTGACCGTCGTACACAATGGGATCGTAGACGTAACAAAGGGCTACTCAATCAACTGGATGATCAAAGAGCTAGCCATGGACGTAGAAGCAGTGATGGAATATGGAGCTGGTCAGCAATAAATCATTTTGCCTAATGTTTGAGATTATACTTACGTATCATGAGTAAATGCTCAGCGCGTATTCGCTCTAGTGGTATATGATGAATATTATTTATTGCTATATTATTATCATCAATACGAACTATTTTACCTGTACACTTAAAGGTATAATCATCTGCAAATTTTATCGTGGCACCTACTAACTCCCCAATAATAAAATCGTCTGCTTTTTCTACCTTAAATCTTACCCCACCCTCAGATACATCTAGAATCTCAAATTCATTATCCATGAACACTAATGCTGGACGATCATTTTCGGGATATTCAACTCTATAATATTCACGCTTCTGTTCAATCATTTTTAATCTCAAACTTATATTTGTTCCGTGTACATCTACAATGTCATACCATAGTAATACCTGACATTAGTATATATAGCCCATTCGGCAATTTCACTACAATTTCTAGTATATTTCACTACTAATACCAATGAATCACCCGTTTGAACCATACAACTGCTTTTATATATCGTAAGTAATTGATTATATTAGAATAGATGCTAAGCGCAGATAGACATATTAAGTAAATATTTTCTGACGGAAATTGCATACTTTTCCTCAAAATACTGGAACTCAGTATCGGTAGGAAATAACTTTAAGCAACTGTTTGAAGCAAGAACAACAGTATTCGCACCGTCAACAGGTATCTCATACAGGGTTCCAGCAAATAAAGCCGACAATTCCTGAAGTGAACTTAATGCGCTAATATCACTGGCAAGAACATTAATAAGAATAAAGCCATTAGTTGCCAATAATGATTTTATTAATTTTAACTGGCCATCCAGGCCAATAATAATATT
Organism: Gammaproteobacteria bacterium; assembly: GCA_029879605.1. Lineage (GTDB taxonomy): Bacteria > Pseudomonadota > Gammaproteobacteria > SZUA-229 > SZUA-229 > JAPHQX01. The sequence continues at coordinate 6,577 of JAOUQA010000027.1, read as the reverse complement.
CTCACTTTTACTGGCACTAAATAAATCTATCAAGATTAGATCATATACTTTATTGGATTGCTTAGCTTTGACCAAAAAATCCTTAAAGTCATTAACAAAAATATTTAAATGCCGATTATGTACTGGCATATAAAAATATTCCTGTGCAATATTTATTACAGCTCGTCTAAGATCAACTGCGTCAAGATTTATATGTCGAAAATGGTGTATCAGGAACTTTACAATTGAACCTCCCCCAACACCTAAAAGCAGAACCCGCCTGGGCTCTTGTAATGCTGTAACACTCACCATAGCCTGTGTATAAGGATGCAATAACGCAATCGGATCATATTGATACATACCTGATTGTTGCGTCTCATTACCAAAATGAAGACTGCGCATAATTTTCTTATAATCAACTACCTCTATAACCCCATACTCATCTCTACAATGATGAATTAGCTGACCACCATACTTCTTCATTTGTTACATCAAACCCCGTTTTTTCTTTGTTTTTCAATATGTTATAAACTACAACACCGATATTACCGAGGTAATTCCAATAATATATGAAATATATGGGTAAAAGGTCTATAAATAAATGATAAACCTTACATTTAAAGTTGAAGTTACACTTTCAGCACACATACTTTGTAAGCTATTAGTTTTAAGCATTTTTAGTGAGTCATAAATTACACAGATCAAGAAAACAGTGCTCATCATTATTTAATCTTTTACAAAAATACTCATAATCAAGGAGATTACGAATTATGAAATGCCTGAAAAAGAACATTGGAACAACCGACCAGGTTATAAGGATAATTATAAGTCTATTATTAATCTATATAGGATTTATTGATGAATCAATCATTGGAGACTCATTAAGTTCTATGGTACTTGGCATTCTTGGCTGCATGAGCCTTATGGTTGCAATTATAAGAATTTGCCCGCTTTATACTGTCTGTAACATAAATACTGATATGCAACATCTGGAAGATTAACCATAGATGCGTATTTCAACGCAACTTATTGTTGTAACAATTGGTATTACTATACTGTCAATGACCATATTTGGCATACTAGCGATACGCATTATGTTAGATTCCGCACATAAAGAACAAACTGATCACTTAAGATCAATTGCTAATGAAATAACAAATTATAATCTAGCAAGCTCATCCCAAGAAGAAATTATCGATCATATAAATAATTATAAGAATGAGTTTTCCAGGGAGAAGTTAATTCTTATTATTCTAAGAGAAAATAAAATAATATATATTTTAACGCAAAACTCGATAAATAATCAGCTCATAGATAGAATCATCCAGACACGAGAAACTGGTATTGAGAATATTATTGATATCGATGACATACAATACGTATTCAGTAATCGAATAATACAGAATAGCGGCTACGAACTTATTTTTATTAAACCGTTAATTTCACTGAATCATCCCCATGCAAATACACTCATTAAACGAATGGCGACATTTGGTATTATTATTATCTGGCTGGCAATATGGGCAGCACTTGTTTTTGGTTCAATTATTTCCAGGAAACTAGAAGAAAAAAACAAACAGCTTAGACATCAAACACTACATGATAATCTAACCAAATTACCAAATCGAATTTTATTAATGGATCGTCTTCAACAAGCTCAATACAACTCACACCGCCAATTAAGCCCATTCGCTTTAATTGTTATGGATCTTGACAACTTCAAGGAAATTAATGACACCATGGGTCATCACAATGGAGACAAACTACTCATTGAAGTAAGTAGTAGATTATTAAAATCTCTCCGAGAAAATGACTCGCTAGCCAGGCTTGGTGGCGATGAATTTGCAATTCTATTACCCGATACGGACTATAATGGCGCTATAGTATGCACCAATCGAATACTGCACGATATTGAAGAACCACTACTACTAAATGAAACATCCATTGACATAAAAGCAAGCATAGGTATTACTCTATACCCAGAACATGGCGACAGTATCGAATTAATTCTTCAACATGCAGATGTTGCTATGTACCAGGCAAAACAACTTGTTGGTTCCAGCTATTCATTTTATGATCCTGTTCAGGACTCACATAGCATCAGACGCTTAAAATTAATGGCTAATTTAAGGCCGGCAATAGAAAACAATCTTCTTAGTGTTAACTACCAACCAATGATCGATCAAAATACCAACTCTATAATTGGCATTGAAGCACTTGCAAGATGGAATGACAAAGAACTTGGCTTTATCCCTCCTGATGAATTTATTCCACTAGCAGAACAAACCGGTAGCATACAAATACTAACCTTATGGATTATAGAAAAAGTGGCCAAAGACATAAAGAAATGGAGATCTACAGGCCTTAATATCAAAACTGCAATCAACATTTCTACAAACTGCCTTCAGGACTCCTTATTCCCTGAAAAAGTCGAAAAAATTATATCCAACTATGGCATACCGGTCAGTAATATTGAGCTTGAAATAACTGAAAGCGCCTTAATGAGCGACCTTAAACGCGCCAGACGAATTTTAGAGCGCCTCAATGAAATTGGATTTATAATATCAATTGATGATTTCGGCACTGGATTTTCATCACTAGCCTACCTGAAACAATTACCCGTCAATATTCTAAAAATTGACCGGTCATTTGTCCAGGACATGAAACATAATAAAAAAGATTCTGATATTGTAAGCACAATAATTCAGCTTGCACATAGCCTTGATTGCAAAGTAGTTGCCGAAGGAATTGAAGACAGTGAAACCTATGATTTATTAAAGACCCTTAATAACGATATTGCACAAGGATACTGGATCAGTCGACCACTGACTGCAAGTGATTTCGAGGCATGGCTTAAGTCATCTTCATGGTCTAATGACACAACAACTAAAGCCATTACCAACAACTAGCTGAGCATCATAAAAGAAAAAGATTATATGGAAATTACTTTTTACCGGATATAGATATCATAAATAAGTATTTTTATATGTATACATCATTGATTCTTTTTATCTAGCATTTTCTTTAAATCTGAAAATGGATTATGCGTAGCAGAACTAACCTGTTTTTTACTATCCCCATATTCACCTCCTCGCACATAATCACTATAACGTGAATGCTCATTATCATGACAATAGATACATAGTAATTCCCAGTTACTTCCATCTGGGGGGTTATAATCATGATTATGGTCTTTATGATGAACCGTGAGCTCCTGGATATTTTTACGATTAAATTCACGGCCACAACGGCCACACACCCAGGGATACATCTTAAGGGCCTGTTCACGATACCCCTTCTCTCTTAGCTCTCTATTTTTTCTCGCTTCTGCAACCACGCGATCAAGTTTATCACTCATATTATTAGCACTCTTACTCAGGACATTCTTATGCGTACTACATTCATAACTTCAATTTCCATACCTGCCACATTCTCTTTTGCAGGATAATATGTCATATTAACCATCTGGCCCTTAATATCTCTATATATCTTTTTTCGCTTATACTTAAATGGGACATCACAGCCTTCTATCATTAAAGTATTAATAATCCAGTCATCAATTTCTCTTTGAACATGGGACACTACTTTCATCATATCTGTATGAGTCAATTTCACATGTTTTTTAATCAACTCATCTACTGGTGATCTCATTTAATCTATCCAAATATAATATACTTATTTATAAATATTTACTCATACTTATAGAGGAACATCAGGTTAACTAAATCACATTATTGATGTGAATCATTTCATACTACGAACATTCACAGCCTGCTTCTATTGCATTCATGCTACTCTATGCTTCAATCTAATAGCGTGTCACACACAACTTTTTACCACATAAATCACAACTGATACCTGTAGCCATGTTTAGAATAAAAAGTCATTTATTTGAAAGACGAATCACCAAGCGATATATTCTACCTCATGATTCTGAAATCATGATACTTTTTTCATCTGAAGACCCTTCTCTCGAAGCACACACTATCAAGACAAAACCGATAGAATTGTCATCCACAGGGCTTAGAATAGAAGTTGACTATGAAATCGGTATTGGCACAGTTCTTGATATTGTTGTCAACTTAAAAAGTCTTAATCGCGACTACCACTTAACAGGAAATGTGCGCTGGCGTATTCCTACTATAGATAATAAATACAACATTGGCCTGGTGCTTCGTGAAAGATATGATATTAAAACTGACCTAATTGACTGGAAACTTAACTTTACTGACAACTTCAATCTCAATAGCTAGATCACTTATTTTTTTACATCGCATTAGACTGACTATTATTTTTTCTTTCAAACCATATTTCTGTTTTTAAGGCGCCATCAAACCATGCATTTATATTTATCTGATTTCTAGACTGAGTAATTTCAAATCCCTCCTGCGTAGGTGGATTACTGCCCATGTATATCAATTGACTATCAGGATAATTTATTAACATAGTTACATTATATGGATAATATCCATCAAGAAATTTCCTGTAATATGGTCCATTTCTTAGCGAAAACGAACCATTAGTATTTAAATAAAACACTCTTGCCTCTGCTGAAATACATATATTTGAATTATTAAGAACCTCTTCAAGACGTACTGACTGATCCACAACCCTTGCTCTGGAAATATTCTCTTTAGACTCTATTTTAAGATTCTTGATCTGTATATATGTATAAACAATATCAATTTTATGTACCGGGTCAAGATTATAGTGGCACTGCTTCAAATGCACCCAACCATTATTGATACTTTCAATAGTAATGGTCAAAACATTTTCTGTATACATTAAACTTCTATCAGCTGGTGGTTTAAGAAACACCAGTTTCCCTTCATTTACCATAAGCGCCTTTAATTCACTATCATCATTAAATAACATCTCAATCTCCTCATCCGACATTTCCACCGCAGATAGAAATAAAGGAAAGATCAAGGTCATTAAATACAGAACATATAGACATAACGTCTTCATTTATAGAATTCCACGCAGAGAAATCTCGCCATACACCAATTATAGAATTAATCAGTATTTTGTCCCTTAAGATAAGCAATTTAGAATAGTATATTTATATTAAACTCATAAACTAGATATATTATACAAATAATTCGTTGGTTGATAATAAATATACCTGCAATAACATCCATATCATATCAACACTTTTGTGATGCTTTAAAAAAGGAGAATATGATGAAAACTTTAATACAATCTACGACTAGATACACCCTGTATAGTGTACTTCTAATTACTAGTTATTCAGCTAATGCAAGTGACTCATCTGATATAGGGTTTTATTTTGGTGCCGGTATAAGCCAGACTACCCTGGCAGTTAAACAGCAAAATATGGCCCTGGCTTATGGAACATCTCCAACATCGAGCTATGAAACGAATGGACTTGGTCTTCTACTAACTGCCGGTATAACACTGGATGAATACCTGGGCTTTGAAGCCAGTTATACCGAAATAGGAAGCATAGCCCTGGATAATGGTAATACCCAGCAAAAGATGTTTGATGCCGATATGTTCAATATTAATGCCATTCTAAGAACACCCATTAGCGAAAATATAAGCATATTTGGAAAACTGGGAGTTTCATACTGGTCCACCTATGATGAAGACCTTAATGTTATGGAATCTGGTAATGGTATTATTTATGGTGCTGGTTTTGATTTCAATATTTATGGTAACAATAACAGAACTCTACGAGTTGACTGGCAACACCAGGAATTTGAAAATATCACCTTTACAGATGCAGATACCATTACTGCTACAGCGATTTTTAATTTCTAACTTTAATCATCAGGGGCTATAACCAACAGCCCCTGATGGCATGATATTCAATTAGTAGCTATTAAGCTTTACGTGTAAAAACCCACTTGTTATCTTTACTTAACTTTTTATTAAATTTGTAACCATCATGATTGAATTCTTTGATATCGTCAGGTTGATTAAGACTATTCTGTATAATAAAACGGCTCATACTACCGCGTGCTTTTTTAGCATAAATACCCAGCATTTTATAGCTACCATTTTTATAATCTTTAAATTCAGGAGTTATAATATCTGCGTTTAGAAGTTTTGGCTTCACTGATTTAAAATATTCATTCGATGCAAGATTAATTAAATAGCCTGATTTGATTACTTTTAACTGTTGATTCAAACCTTCAGTAATCTGCTCGCCCCAGAAATCATACAAATTCTTACCCTGTTTAGTAGCTAGCCTGGCACCCATCTCAAGTCGATAAGGCTGCATCAGATCCAGTGGCCTTAGCAACCCGTATAGACCCGATAACACACGAAGATGCTGCTGTGCAAACTTAAAATCACTAGCACTAAATGACGAAGCATCAAGACCACTATAAACATCACCTTTAAATGCAAGTATTGCCTGTTTCGCATTATCAGGGGTAAATTTTTTACGCCAGGACTTATAGCGATCGAAATTCAAATCGGCTATTTTACTACTTACATTCATTAACTGACTAATATCCTGAGGAGAATACTCACGCAAATATTTTATTAACTGCTGTGATTGCTCAAGATAATCAGGCAGGGTAAATTTTTTAGTCTCAGGCAGAGACTCATAATCAAGTGTCTTTGCTGG
>JAOUQA010000026.1 GCA_029879605.1 Gammaproteobacteria bacterium | reverse complement strand
AATATTGACTGTCTTGCCAATAGCCGTTGAGCCGGCCGTGGCAGCACGCTGTAACTGGTACTCGACAATGGCATTCATCCTCGTAATCTGTTCCTGCAGTGTCGGGTCAGCCGGGTTTTGCAGCCCTCCCTGCAATACTGCCAGCGGGGTTTTCAGGCTGTGAGCCAGGTCACCCAGGGCATTGCGGTAGCGGGTTTTCTGCTCACGCTCCTGTTCCAGTAACTGGTTGATGTTTTCCGTGAGACGGGATATTTCACGGGGATAGTCGTCTTCTATTTGTTGCTGATTACCGTTTTCAATCTGGCTCAGTTCCTGGCCCACCTTGCGCAAGGGCAGCAGGCCCCAGCGTAGAATCAGTGCCTGGCTGAGTAATAGCAGTATGGCCATGGTGAGCAGCCAGCCCCACAGTGTCTGGCGATACTGCTGGATCTGCCGGTTAAATGATTTCAGGTCGGTCATAATATTAAATGTCAGCGCCAGTTCTGTAGCTTCAGTTGACCAGTTGACGCCGTAGGCGAACAGGTAATATTCCGAGCCGTTGACCTGCTTACGCTGGAAGCTTTTCTGGCCACTGCCAAGTGCAACAGGCGCGGGCGGCTCGCTGCCGAGTACCGAGGATGATTGCCACATGGGGCTAGCATCATGACGGGTGATATAGGCGTAAACCCCTGAACTGGGTACGCCCAGTAAAGCATCCAGTTCGTCAGAGGGCATGATGACTTTTTGTTGTTCGATTTCAGCCGCTGCCATCAGGGCGTATAACTGGCTGGTTAACCTGTCACGCAGGGCACTTTCAGTGCTCTCATAAAAGGCACGATTGAGTGCGGCAGCTGTCAGCGTGATGAAGATGATCAGCACCAGGGTGGCACTGAGAATAATGCGCAGGTTAAGTGACATGGTGCCGGCTTATGACTCCTTACTTATGGTAAAGCGGTAACCCCGGTTGCGCAGGGTTTCAATCGGCTTATTTTCACCATCTGGATCAAGTTTTTTACGCAGGCGACCAATCAGGACTTCGATGACATTACTGTCCCGGTCATCATCATGGGGGTAGAGGTAATCCGCCAGCGTGGCTTTGGAAACCGGTTCATTGGCGTGCCGCATCAGGTATTCCAGTAAGCGGTATTCATAGGCAGTAATCTCAATGGCATCCTGGTGAATAAAGACCTGCTGGCTGGCAGTGTCCAGGGTGATATAGCCGCAGTGAAGCTGGGTGTCAGTAGAGCCTGCTGCCCGGCGTAGTAAGGCCTTGAGGCGAGCCAGTAATTCTTCCATCTGGAAAGGCTTTACCAGGTAATCATCGGCACCGGCTTCCAGTCCTTCGACCTTTTCCTGCCAGCGACTGCGGGCGGTGAGGATCAGTATCGGCAGGGTGCGCCCCTCGGCGCGAAGTTGTTTAATGATGTCGATACCCGACATGCCTGGCAGGCCGATGTCAATAATGGCGGCATCGACCGGGTATTCGCTGGCAAAGTAATAGCCTTCATTACCTTCAGAACTGGTGTCCACAACATACGACTCGGCTTCAAGTCGACGCTGGATTTCGTTGAGAATATCTTCTTCGTCTTCGATCACCAGTACACGCATGACTTAATCCTGTTGAGGCGTCTCTTTGCCTGCAGCGATCTTAACCAGGCGTACATTGCCTTTATCATCGATCATCTTGATATGATAATGTTCCTTGTTCAGTTTCACCGAGAGAACCCGGCCCGGATGGCGCTGCTGGGCAAGTTCTATGGCTTCCTGTTTACTGATGATATGGTCGTCAGCATAGGCAGCGGGGGCTAGCAGGGTGATGAGAAAAAGACAGGTAATGGCATATTTCATTCGATTCGGCCGCTCTTTAATTTGCTGGTGGATTTCTGGTTGAAGCATACACTGAAGCGGCATTGTCACCAAATCTGATAAAAAGTACAGGGTGGCCGAAAGGGGTGGCCACCCTGTTAACAAAGCCTAATCACGTAAAATCAGGTGAAACTTGTCGGTTTGCAGGCCAAACATAAAACGCAGATCATGCAGGTCAATTGTGGGCTGGTAGGTTCTTTCCCGCACAATATAGTGTGACTCTGAATAATCGTGGCTATGAGCTCTGTGGCCATGATAATGCGTGAACTGCTTGTGTTTATTGTGATGTTTATGAGCATGCTTCGGGTGTCGATGGTGATTTTTGTGGTCATGCCTAAAAACATATTTTTTCCCTCCATGATTATGGGCAAATTCTTTATAGCGATGCTGATCACGGTGCTCGTTACCTTCCTGGTGTCGATCATGGCGACGTTCAGCACGGGCGGTGTCACGATGATGTTTTTCGATCTGACTGGCATCCTGGTGTCGACGCTGTTCCCGATCATTTTTGTCTGCCAGGCTCATGGTTGGGGTAATCATCAGGGCCAAAGCAATTGAACCCAGCACGGGTAAGATTTTTAATTGTACTAATTTCATAGTCACTCTCCTGTAGCATTAGACAGAGGGCTTTGTGGCCCTGTTGAGTGTTATATTACGGGTGTTGTATGAACGCAGGCTGAACGAGAAAAATAATGTAAACAACTCATGTGAATGTCAGCAAAAAAATGGTTACCGTGCGCAGTATGCACAAATGGTCTAAACCTGGTTCATACATTTATTTGTGTAATAACATTTTTTATTATATGGAATTTTTGGAAAGGCTTCAGATGCTGTTTTTTTTGTTTTTAATAAGTACTTAAAAAGCTAGCTGTAAATCTGATTTTATGTGTGGATATTATTGTGCGTTGATGAGACAAAAGTCGAGAATATAATTTAATAAACACCCTGGTGTATCCACAATTAAATCATCATGCATAAAATGAGCAGGGTATTCATTATATAATGTGATGACTTAAGTACTTCATGCAATTAAATTACTTATTTTTATATTTTTAGATCTGTTAAATATTTGCAGTTTACATATAATGCTCTAACTTATATCTGAATGATATTTTATTTCGTCATCGCACTAAATTTTCAATCGTAGATTACCGTAACCTTAGTTAACACATGGGATTTTATTATGAATAAACCGATTGTTGCTATGGGTTTATCAGCAAGCATTGTCATTTCTGGTTGTACAACCTTTGATGCCTATACGGGCGAAGAAAAAACAACTAATACTGCAAAAGGTATAGGTATTGGCGCGGGTACTGCAATGGTGCTTTCCTATCTGACCAATAAGGATAAGTCATCCAGTGAACGTAAAAAACGTTTGCTAAGAGATGCTGGTATAGGTGCAATCGTTGGCGGTGGTACTGGCTATTACATGGATACACAGGAAGCCAGGTTGCGTAAACAACTTAGAAACTCAGGCGTCAGTGTTCAACGTGATGGCGATAATATAAACCTGATTATGCCGGGTAATATTACCTTTCCGAGTAATAGCGGTGATCTGAAAGCGGATTTCTATGAAGTTCTAGATTCGGTTGGGCTGGTCCTGAATGAATTTGATAAGACCATGATAGTGGTAGCCGGTTATACCGATAGTAAAGGCTCTGATAGTTATAACCAGCAGCTTTCAGAAAAAAGGGCTAACTCAGTTGCTGCTTATCTGAAAACACGCAATGTCAAACCTGTTCGCTTTGAGGTAATTGGTTTTGGTGAAAAAAATCCTGTCGCCAGTAATGCTACTGATGAAGGTAGAGCTATGAACAGGCGTGTGGAGTTATCCCTGATACCTATCACGCAATAAAATTTATATATATCGAGAGAGCTTTTGTGCTCTCTCAATAAAATATCAAAAACATACATGGGATAGACTGAATTTCCCACTATTTTCTCATCTTTCAAACCAGAAATACATTATTTACAGTTTGGAAAAACATCCTGTTTGAAGTTTATGTTAGAGTTCAATATAGAGTTGAACAGTTTTATAGTGGTAGATTTTTTATTAATTGATAAAAATAGTTTCATATGAATATACTGATAGTTGAACCATCACAGGCATATTCTCAACTTATTCAGGGATTATTAAGCGGTCGAGAAGTTTCATTAACCATTGCTCATTCAGGTGAAGAGGCGATTGATTATATGCATAATCAATCACCAGACGCTATTTGCGTTACGCATGAACTGGGTGACATGAACAGTATTGAGTTCATGGCCTATTTGAAGAAACATAAAATTTGCAATGATAAGCCGGTGTTTTTAATTACATCGAATAACTCAGAAGAGTTCAGGCGACAGAGTTATGATGCCGGTTTCACCGAGATATTTACCAAGTCAGATATTGCTGTTTTAAAAAATACCTTTCGCAGCATTATGTTATACACAACGAGCCAGATTAAGGCGCGAGTCCTTTACGTGGAAGATGTTTTCAGTACCGCGGCTTACACCATGAGTATTATGACGAATCTTGGCTGGGAAGTAGACCTGGTGGATTCAGCCAGGCAAGCACTTGAATATCTTGATAAGCATGAATATGACATAGTGATTACCGACCTGGTCTTGCCAGGTGAATTAAGTGGCGTCGGGTTAATATCGGTGATACGTGAGCAGGATAAAAAACGGTCCTGGCCCATGCCAATTATGGCGATATCTGGCTGGAATGATCTGCTCAGGCAGGTGTTTGTTTTACAGCATGGTCATTGTGATTTTATGGCCAAACCATTCCAGGAAAATGATTTTATTGCCAGGGTCATTAATCTTATCCAGAGCAAACGTATGATTGAGTCTTCTTTTAAAGAGAAGCAGATACTTAAGGATAAAGCACATACTGATAGTTTGACCGGTTTATATAATCGTTATTATCTTGATGAAGTAGTAAATAATCATATTAAAGTTGCCATTGACAGGGGAATAGCTATTTCTGTGTTAATGATAGATATTGATTATTTTAAGGAGATTAACGATAAATATGGACATCAGGTTGGTGATAGAGTTATTAAGCAACTGGGTGCGAATATTCATGAAAACTGCCGGGAACATGATATAGCAGTCAGGTATGGGGGTGAAGAGTTCCTGGTTATTTTGCCTGGCTGTAATTATCAAAATGCTATTTTAAAGGCTGAACACTTAAGAGAGGCGGTATCATCTGAAGAAAACGAAGGATACCCGGTGCCGATTACGGTAAGTATAGGAATTTCATATCTTGATAAGTTGATGAATAATAGCCTGGATGAATTGATTAAGATTGCAGATATCGCGTTATACCAGTCAAAAGAAAAAGGTCGTAATCAAACCACTGCATTTAAGGTAGAAGATGCTATATCTGCATGATATAAACAGGGAGCAGGTCAGTTTTTTGCTATTTTTGGATTCTATTCTTATATAGGTGAAAAAAATTATTGATTTAGCAATAATAAAAAGTATCCTGTAGCAATTATTTTACTTATCTGTTGATCAGGAATATCAATGCCCTTATATAACAGCAATATTAGCTGGGGCTGGCCCGCAGTCATTCTTCACTGGCTCAGTGTATGTATGGTGATTTTTCTGTTTCTATTTGGCTTATGGATGGTCGGCCTTGATTATTATCATAGCTGGTACAATACAGCTCCTTATCTCCATAAAAGTATTGGTATAACGCTTTTTATGGTTACGATTATTCGCCTGTTCTGGCGAACTCTTGAGCCAGCGCCAGAATCCATCAACTCGCATAGTGCGTTTGAAATAAAACTAGCCAGGATAATGCATTTTCTGATTTACGTTCTATTATTCTGTATCATGTTCAGCGGTTACCTCATATCCACTGCAGATGGTCGGTCGATTGAGGTTTTTAAGATGGTTGAAATTCCGGCTATTATCTATGGTATTGAACACCAGGAGGATATTGCCGGTATAATTCATCTTAGCTTGGCAATAGGCTTGATTGGCCTTGTATGTATTCATGCAGGTGCCGCTATAAAACACCATTTTATCGACAAAGACCAGACTTTAAAACGAATGTTAATCAAATATCACTGAGGAGAGAAGTATGAGGCACTTGTTGTTAGCAGGGATTATTATTTTAAGCAGTTTTTCTGCCAGTGCAGTTGCTGAAAATTATACTATTGATACAAAAGGCTCACATGCTTTTATTCAGTTTCGTATCAAGCATCTTGGTTATAGCTGGCTTTATGGTCGTTTTAATAAATTCGATGGGGGGTTTAAGTATGATGAAAAAAATCCTGCCACTTCTTCAGTGACCGTTAATATCGATCCCGCCAGCGTTGACACCAATCATGCTGAGCGTGACAAGCATATTCGGAACAAGGATTTCCTTCATGTTACAAAATTCCCGACAGCAAAATTTGTCAGTACATCCTTTGAAGAGAAACCCGGCGGCCAGATACTGATAAAAGGAAACTTTACACTCCATGGTGTTACTAAAGAAATCGTTATAACGGGTAATCATATTGGACATGGAAAAGATCCATGGGGAGGTTATCGTCGGGGATTTTCAGGCACCACTACTTTTGCCCTGAAAGACTTTGGTATTAACTACAACCTCGGGCCAGCTTCAGAGGAAATTGAAATTATTCTTTCAATAGAAGGTATACGTCAGTAGGGCGAGTAAAAAAAGGACAATAAATGATACTGGAGTTGCTTGATCTTAATCCCTTGTGAGTAAATGCGAGCAATGGCGAAAATATATTTTTCGTGAAGCAAATGTTGTACAGCAAATTATTCAACTGGCAGATATTCTTGAGCGTATATTAAAAAGATATTTCAAGTTAGCTACAGGTAACACGCTGATTGAATATGTACAGAATTTTCGCATAGAAGAGGCTAAACGTTTGCTGGAAACTGAATCATTAACAGTTGATGATATTTGCAATCAGGCAGGTTATGAAGATGTTTCTTTTTTCAGGCGTTTTATTCAAAAGGCTTACGGGTTTAACGCCTGAACAGTATCGACGTATGTTTCAACGGCTTTAGGGATGATCGGGTTAAAGCAAAAAATAATAGAGTAGATGGTTTACGGTCGTAAAAATCGTGACATAAAACTGCAACCAAGGTGCTGGTGTGATTTATGTCTTCTATAAAGTGTAATTTAGTGTAACCGGATATTATGTTTTTGAAGATATTGCGTGATTATGTCTTATATACCAATTGGTTGTTTTGCTGCTGGTTTAACGGCTTCAGTTGTTTAGCCTTTAAATTAACGAACTTATAATGAGATAAAAAAATATCAGAGGACTTTTAATCAGCCGAGTGGCTGATTAAATGATGATTCCAACGTTCTTCTATCGATCGGTTTTATCTACTCATCTGTTACATCATAATTAAGTGAAGCGATTATTTTGTTAAGACGACCTTGTTCGCCGCTTTCATCTTTTAATGCTTCATTTGAGCTATCAGATTCACGCGTAGCTTTTTCAATGCGTTCAACATATTCACGTGTGCATTCTGTTACAGTGGTCTTGAGTTTTTCAAACAGGGCAATGATTTCATCCGGCGTTTTTACCCATGATTCAATAAACATGCCATCATTTTCTTTTATTTTTGGTGCGCCAGGGTATTTCGACATTAATGCGTTAAAGTCTCTACACCATTCTACGGGCGCTTTGTGAGTTAACTGAAAGAAGAGATCAATATAGGGTTCTTTTCTGATAACTGGTGGGCGTTTCTCGTCAATGCCAATAATTCTAATATCACTTATGCCTTCCATACTGCTTCTCCAATGTGGATTAGTGGATACAGCCAGAATTTACTGTATCGCATCAGTCACTATACATGAATAAAGAGTTTAGTATCCTTTAAATTCCGCTGATAGAAAAATAGAAGGTACTGGCCTGGCCGATGTGCCTGTCTTTGTGTTTTCTAATTCTGAGCATTGTTTACTATTCGCTCTGGATTAGCCTGAAGCAGATTCGGCTTATTTGCTAAAAATTCAATCGACTGGGAAAATAAATGGCTTAATGGTATATATGCCAGTGGCATGCTTTTAATACTGGTGAGCTATATATATATCAATCATACTTAGCAATAATGTTTATTAAGCTTTCTAACGACCACGTATTTCCATCCGGTGTAAAAATTCACTCATTATTTCCAGGTAGAGTTGTTCACCCAGGTATTTATCTTCGACACCTGAATCTATGCTCGGGTTGTCATTGACTTCGATTACAACCACCTTGTCACCGGACTGTTTAATATCAACGCCGTATAAGCCATTGCCGATCAGTCGTGTGGTTTTGACGGCAATATCAAGAACCTTTCTGGGTACTTCAAAGGTGGGCAGGGTTTCAAAGCCACCTGACTTTGAGGCTGTTTCTCCATGTTGGTAAATTTGCCAGTGGTTATTGACCATGTAGTAACGGCAGGCATAAAGTGGTTTGTGGTTTAATACACCAATACGCCAGTCGTATTCTGTGTATAAGAATTCCTGGGCAAGCAACAGGGCAGAGTTCTGTAACAGTTCCCTTGCTCCAGACACAAGATCTTCTTCAGTTTCAACCTTGATGATCCCCCTGGAAAATGACCCATCAGGTATTTTAAGTACCATGGGCAGTCCAATATCATCAATCAGTTTTTTTAAAACTGTATCGGATGTTTTTGACAGGAAAGCTGTTTTGGGCGCAGGAATTTTATTCGCTGTTAACAGGTCGGCCAGGTATATTTTATTGGTGCAACGCAGGATCGATGTAGGATCGTCAATTACGACCATGTCTTCTGCTTCTGCTTTTTTCGAAAATCGATAGGTATGGTGATCGACTGAGGTGGTTTCACGAATAAACAGGCCATCATATTCCGGTAGCCGAATGTAGTCTTTTCTACTGATAAAGTCGGTTGCAATGCCTAGCTGGTCGGCGGCTTTCACAAATTGCTTTAATGCCTTGCTATCACTGGGGGGCATTTCTTCATCCTTGTTAACCAGGATTGCCAGGTCATATCGGTATGCCTTGCGTACTTTTGGCTTACGCCACATTTTGTTACTGAATTTTTCAAATGTATTGGCAAAGACTTCCTGTTCCTCTGTGTTCGTTAATGCTTTAATTGAAACAGCCTTAACCTGCTTGATCTGCCATTCGCCTTTATTTACAAGTGTTACTTCAAGCACAGGGCATGGTAAACTTTCGAAAATAGTTTGCCCCAGTTTTGCCAACTGTGGGTCTACACATTGACCAAACCAGATATGAAAGTTTAAGCTTTTTGTGCTTGTAGTAAGAGTTAGTTTCTGCAAAATCTGTCGAGTTGTTTCCAGCTGTAAACTGGCCAGGGATTTGCGTCCCAGGTCGTTAATGGTTGTTACTGATGGAAAGACATGATGCCCTCGTGCTTCCGCAAGCAAGGAGCAGTAATACCCTGTACTTAAATATCGATAACTTCGACACAGGTTTATTACGCGTACGCGCTTGCCCTGTGACTGGTTAACTTTTTCCAGGTAGTCTTCAAAGGTAATTACATCCTGGCTAGGGTAGTAGGGTTGCCAGTCGTTGATGTTTTCGACGACCACGTAAAAAGCAGTCATAAATCCACTATCTAAATGCTAGAAAAAGGAGTACATTTTGATCCTGGCCCAGGTAATGTCAATAGGGTTTCTTTAAAATATTTTGTGGCCGTGGTTCTAGTTTTTAACAGTCTTTCACGGGCTTTATTATGTATGTTTAAACAGACCTCCTGTTCCGAAACTCGGTGTTTCAGTAATAGTTACCAGTCTGCACGTAACCGATTACTTGATGAATTATCATTAACCGATTCCCGGCTTATAAAGTGGCATATTCCTTACGCGCATCCTGAATCAGGTCCTGGTGAAACAGGGCTTTACTGTGACTGTATTTATATGTGTCATGGCCAGGTGGCCACTAACTTGCTGGTCCTTATTTCAGCAACTCACGGGGTTGAGGGTTTTGCGGGCTCAGCCATTCAACTGGATATTATGCGGCACTTTTGTTCAAGTCCTGGTGACTATAAGGACATGGGTATGCTTATTATTCATGCATTGAATCCCTGGGGTTTTGCCTGGTTGCGTCGTTGTGATCATCAGGGTATAGATCTTAATCGGAACTTTATTGATTTTGCTCAGGCTTTACCAGATAACCCGGATTTTACTAAACTACTTGGCAGTCTGAATAATCCTCAATTACAGACAACTTGCCATATAGAGGCTTTATGGAAGCACATGGGGGAGTATCAATTTACCGAGACAGTCACTCGTGGCCAGTACAAGCATGCCAATGCCTGTTTCTATGGTGGTACTGCACCTGCCTGGTCCCATGAACTGCTGCAACAGTTAATTGATAAGCCTGACATTAAGCTGGCCATGCAAATTGCAGTTGTTGACATACATACAGGGCTTGGCCCTTATGGGTATGGTGAAATTATCAATGATCATATTCCAGGAACAGAGGGTTTTAACAAGGCCAGTAAGTGGTACGGTGAAGCTGCAAAATCACCTGTTCTTGGTGATGCCTGCTCAACAGTAAAAACAGGTCTGCTTGATTATTTCTGGCATAGGGTGATTGGTGACAGGGGATGTTTTGTAACACTGGAGTTTGGTACCTATTCTATTCAACGATTCTGGGAATCATTATTGGATGAACAGAACTATCACAATAGAACAGCCGTACGAAAGCTGGATCACCCGGCGGTTCAGAAACTCCGTGATTATTTTTATCCTGTTGAGGAAGCATGGCAACAGCGAGTTATTGACAGGGGCAGAAATGTTGTACGTCTGGCAATTCAAGGTTTAAGTGATGAAACAGCATAGAACCCGTATTGCTGTTCCTGGTGATGTTCGAGCTCTATTACAGATAGAGCAGTTATGTTTTGACGGTGACCAGCTTTCCAGGAGAAGTTTTAAGCATTTTATTAAACCGGGATCACATGATCTAATTGTACTTGAGAGTGACGATAAAATCTCTGGTTATGCTCTAGTGCTTTACAGATCAGGCACTAATCTTGCGCGTTTATATTCAATCGCGATTCTTCCGGATCAGCAGGGTAAAGGTTTATCAAAGATATTGCTTAATAGCGTAGAAGAATTCGTGCAGAAAAAAAACTGTGTCTTCATACGGCTGGAGGTCAGTGTTAACAACAAACTTGCCATTAGCCTTTATGAAAAATATGGCTACACTTATTTTGACACAATACCTGCTTATTATGACGATGGTAGTGATGCGGTGCGTATGGAAAAACGTCTGCATCTTGTTATTCAGGATAAAAACAAAGTCAGGCCATATTATGAGCAGACTACAGATTTTACCTGTGGTCCTGCCTCTTTAATGATGGCATTAAAGACACTGGACAAGTCTTACCAGATGTCACGTCTGGAAGAATTACAAATATGGCGAGAATCGACCACGATTTACATGACGGCAGGGCATGGAGGCTGTTCACCCCATGGTCTTGCTTTATCGGCATGGAACCGTGGTTTTGATGTGACACTTCATATTAACCAGGCTGACGCACCATTTATGGATAGTGTAAGAAGTGATGAAAAGAAGGAAGTTATCGAGTTGGTGCATGATAGCTTTATTAATCAGATAAAAAGCACGGATATTAAAATAAATATTCATAATCTTGAAGCAGCAGAAATTGATCTGTTGCTTAGAACGGGTTATCCAATCATTGTATTGATCAGTACATGGCGATTAAACAGGAATAAGGCACCACACTGGGTTTATGTTGCAAGTTCAGATGACGATTTCGTATATATTAATGATCCGGATAAAAATGATGAAACCCATATAAGTCAGACTGATTTTATTCATGTTCCAATTAATAAAGCTATTTTCAGTGAGATGGCTCAGTTTGGCCAGAAAAAATTACGTTGTTTACTGGTTGTGTCAGGCCCGCGTAAATATTAAAGAGCACTAAATGGGTAGTGCTCTTAAGTTTTCAGCCTGCGTTGTTTTTGAGTCTGGCAATCTCTAACAGGTTGTTATTTTCTTTTAAACTCAAGCACCCACTCCACCGGCTCAAAGCCTTCCTGATTTGTTTCCTTGCATGGATTCTGAAAAATAATTTTTGCTTCGATTCGTTTCTCATCAATGTCGCGCAGAATGAATTGTTTAATGATGCTGTTATCAATAACGGCATTAGTCGATGCATCACAGGAATAACGCATGGTATTTAGCAGACCATCCAGGTTATTTTCTGCCTTGTTGCATTTGAATTTATCGCAAGTAGATTGTATTTGTTCAAGTACATTATCTTCCTTGAAGACGTCCTGCAGAGCTATCCTGTTACCGGATTTTAGATCAATGACAGCGAGTTTGTAATAATAATTGTAATAGCCGCCAAAGCGAGTGGTCATGGATGTTTTATAGGTGATATATGGAAGGTATATATTTTCAATAGATGAAGAACTGGAGCTTTCGGTG
>JAOUQA010000287.1 GCA_029879605.1 Gammaproteobacteria bacterium | reverse complement strand
TACTGGATGATGATAGTGAGCAGGTAATTAGCCTGGATATTTTACACCAGGTAGATGATGCAGTTAGTTCAGTCTCTGATGATTTTATCTGGAGCTTCCCAGGCTTTGAAGATATTGATTAGCAATTGCCCTGATTAAAACAGGGTAAGTCGGTGACCCTGGCAATACTGACTGTGCTTCACAGTAACTAATAAATAAATTTTCATGAAATAAAAAAGGGGTGACAATGTGTCACCCCTGAATGAATCACTGTTAATCTAATTAGTGATTGTGACCGGCATGGCCGCTAAAGAAAGTTGGACCAGCTCCAAATGGTGGCTGTACCAGTGTTGGATCAGGCGTGTTATCAGGCTGACCAATTTGTTCACTTTCAGCCTGTGGCAGGTTGCCAGGGTTCTTTGAGTCGACAGTAATAACTCGACCCTGCCCCGTTCCAAACTGAGCTTCAGTCACCGTATTATCAACCAGACTGTCGAGGTAACGACGCAATGCATGTACTGGGTGCAGGAAGTTATCAGGTGCCACCTGTTTTACATTGGGTCCAATAATTACACCGACTTTATTTACCGGTTCTGCCAGGCTAATTGCACTGCTGTAATCATCAGCATCGGCTAACTGGAAAAACTTATGGTTTGCACCACCACCGGTGCGGCAAACATCATCCAGTGGATTACCGTGGCCATAACAGGAAGCAAATACATAACGTTTGCCCAGGTCCAGTGGCTTACCGCCAATTTTAGTTTCAACAATACGACTGCCTGAACTGCTGAATGGACGATTTTTAAGATCGATTTTCTGTTCCATGTTGGCAAGACCCAGGTACCAGCCACCACGTTGCATGAAAACATTACGATCAAATACTGCGCCCAGAATAGTATTCAGGCTGTTCTGTATGGACTGGCCTGAAAAATCGGCAATATTGACAGCGGGTGCAATTGGGAACCAGGTATACAGATCTCGTAAAGTGATGGCGCCGCCAGGTAAAACCGCGTTACCAAAACGAAAACCATTAGCCATGGAAATATCTACACCGTTTTCCCAACCGGGTACATTTCTTACATCTGCTACACCATCTGTAACAGAACGAATAGCATCGGCGAGGAAATTATTTAGAGTATCTTCCAGTACATGATGCCTTAACAACAGGGTATCGGTATAACCAACAACCGTGTCCAGATCATCAACCAGCTGGAGACCTCTTAAAGAAGGGTTCAGGAAGCCACCAGGCATAAAGGTATGCCGAATAATTTCACCGTCTTTGCCTGCAATAAAGTCCTCTTCCATGGCGGCAACCAGTTGTGCCATGGCTGGATCTTCTTCAACGGATTCATCAACTGGAATGGCTTGCCAGTTAAAGTCGACAATATGATCGCCGTTCATTTCAAGATCAAGACGACCAACATACATGTCACGGTTGGTTTCAACTACGATGGCTGCACCATTTGCAAGTTGACGGCGTTCACCCGGAGATAAGTCCGCACCCGGTGTGGTGCGAGTTACTTCTTTATCTGTTACCAGTAATGCGCCAAGAGTTACTTCATGAGTATGTGCTGAATACATTACATCGATGTCTTCGAAGCTTTGAGCAATTTTTATGTTCTGTGACAGGCCAAGTTCTGATTGAACCACGATTAATTCTGCGCCAAGGTTTTTTACCTGTTCGATTAAACCGGGTAATTCCTCAACACCCTGTGTAAAGCGGAAGGTGATATTGAATGTATCCGCCTGCTGGGGAACAATCGAAGCCGTTATACCAATAACAGCAATTTTGGTGCCGTTACGTTCCAGCATTTTAAAGGCAGGCAAAACAGGTTTACCATGTAAAGGTGCTGGTAAGGGCGCTGCATTATAAAGATTGGCTGCAACGGTGGTGAAATTAGCTTTTATAACACTTGCGCCTTCAGGTGTTGGAAAAGGTGCAGTGGCTGTGTTTTCACTACAGGTATAACCGCTGTCAGCATCGGTCAGGCCGGGAATTTCAGGTACATCATCACAGCCGATATAAGCCGCCATGGTGCGAATATTACCGGGAATAGTTGGTTTGGGTCCAAAGCTGGTAAAGCGATTACGAAAAACAGCCGGGCCATAGCCAAAGTCCCAGTTACCCGGTGTGTACACATCGATACCAAAAGCATTCATAGGAATCATCATGGCATCTCCAACCGTAAACATGGTTTCTGCGCTACCATGGGTTAAATCACCGGCGGAAAGTAGTACTGCTTCAGGATTGTCAGCACGAATATCATCAACAACGGTTTTTAGCCGGGCGAGACCACCGGCACTGGCTACAGCACGTTCTGTGCCGTCAGGATTTTTCATAATTGCAGCATGGGGAACCAGTGTGCCATGCAGGTCACCCATTTCAATAAGGGTTACCACATCATCATCAGCGAGTGACTGGGTGGTCATACAACTCAGGGTGAGTGCCAGGGTTATTAGTGATTTACAACCCGGCATAGGTCGTTTTAGGTTTGTCATTTTCATTTCCTTAATAAATATTTGCATCGACATTAATGTCGACCTGAATCAGGAGATACAAGCCTGAGAAATTTAAAGCTTTGGCGATAATAGTGAAATAGGGAAATTCCTGAATGAGAGTAGGCTACAAGCTGATTAGAAAATCAGGATATACTTTTATGGAGGTGGTTAAGTGTCAAAAAAAGTGGGAGAAGAAATGCAACATGATTCAGCGAGCGGTTTGTGACAGCTGACGTAATTCATCTTTTTCTTCGACAGTGAGTTGCTGTTTTTCCAGTAGCTGTTCAAAGCGCTGTTTATTCTGTTGCCGTACAAGATTATTTAGCGCATCTTGATACAGGCGCAAACGTTGCTTGTCATCTTCACTATCCGGGATATGTAAAGTCATCAGCTTATGTAATAAGGCTTCATTTTCTGTGCCCCTGCTATGTTCCATCAGGATTGCACCAGTCATTTTTTCAGCAGCTGTGATGCTGTTATACAGGGACTGTAGCAAGTCAATGCCAGCTATCGTGGAGTTGATTAACCTGTCTGGTAAAGGAACCCTGTAAGCCAGTTCAGGGTATTGCACCAGTAAGGCATTGGCCTGGCGTACAGGTGTTAATTTTATATCATGTTTCTGATGACCTGCCTGTTGCGTTTGGTGGGTTTGTACGGGGCGTGAGGGAACATGGCGTTGCATAACCGCAACTGACAGTCCAACACGGCGTGAAATTTTCTCCAGCATTAAATCTCTGAAAACACCATCGGGTAACCTGGCAATCAACGGATCAGTGAGTTTTTTAAAGCGCGCCTTGCCGTCTTCGGAATTTAAATTAACCTGTTCAGCCAGGTGGTCGAGCATGAAGTCAGATAAAGCTGTGGCTGTCTGTAAGCGTTGTTCAAATACCTGCTGGCCTTCTTTTCTGACTAAAGTATCAGGATCTTCACCATCGGGTAAAAACAGGAAACGAGCCTGTACACCATCGTGTAGTACCGGCAAACAGTTTTCCAGTGCTCGCCAGGCCGCCTGCTGACCTGCACGGTCACCATCAAA
>JAOUQA010000286.1 GCA_029879605.1 Gammaproteobacteria bacterium | reverse complement strand
AACCCATGTCAGCACTGGATCAGGCTGCCAAGCAGGAATTGTTACCTTACCTTGAGTACATACATAAAAAACTAACTATTCCTGTTATTTACGTCAGCCATGACTTACGTGAAGTATTACAACTGGGCGACTACATCCTGGTTATGAATGAGGGCAGAATTATTGATCATGGCGACCTGGTAGACCTGTGTGCCAGCCAGCCCCTGTTAACTCAAACAGAAGGTGCCAGTTTTATTCTTAAGGGAACAGTCACAGAACTGGATAATCAACACTGCATTTCTTCCGTGCACTGCGAGGACTTTGATATTTTATTATCCGGCAAACTACTGGAACTAAAGCAGCAGGTACGCATTCTTGTCCATGCCAGTGATGTCAGCCTTAGCCTCGACCCCGCCAATGACTCCAGTATTCTTAATATCCTGCCAGTTGAGATTTCTCACATTCACACTGCCATTAATGGCAAACACCTGGTTGAATGTAGGTTATCCAGTCAGCGTATCCTGGCCATGATCAGCATTCGATCTATTGCTAATCTTGACTTAAAGCCCGGTAAAAAAGTCTATGCCCAGTTCAAGGCCACCGCCATGGTCAGATAATAATTAACATTAACTCAATCACAATCCACCGGTTTTTCAGGAAACACTTTCTTTCCGGTAACCATAGCAGACACAATACCATTTCTTTCCCTGATTTCACTAACCACAACACCGGCAATATGCAGAACAATAGCTAACACTAACAGGTAAAACACAATTTCATGGGTTTCGACAATGGGCTTTCTAAGCGCACGCATTTCTTTATAACTGGCTTCATTGATGTTCTCTTTCGAATAAGGCTTTACGTCATCTACCTTGGCCTTATCTTCACTCACCCACTCGGCAATCGCCTGGCCGAAGGGTGGCATATAAACATCCGTGCCCGCCAGTACCAGCCCGGTCACTCCCTGGATGGTTAATAATACAAACAGTAGCAACACCATAAGCCGCGCCAGGGGATTATGCGCCAGGAAATAAATATTTTTTTTCTGCTTTCGAGCTGCCAGCATCTGACACATATGTGCTTTGTAATCAGCGCCGAATGGCACTATATATTTCCAGCGCGCGTACTGACTACCAATAAAAGCCCACACCAGTCGCCAGGCCAGGTTGATGACAAATATATAACCAAAATAGACATGCCAGGTTTTAAGTAAAATTTTACCCTCAGTTGAAACACCTAAAGCCTTCGCATTTAGAATAACGACTCCAATGGCAACCAGGCCAAGCACAGATAACAGGTTTACCCAGTGAAATATGCGCACCCCGGCATCCCACACAGGGTATTCTTTTAATGACACATTTTCAGCATCCATGGCATTCACCTTTATCAAAAAATGTTACGGGAGAGTTATAAATATAAATCCAGACAACATGACTGGTATTGATCCCTGTCATCAGATTATGAACTGGAATAACCGCCACCACCCGGCGTTTTAATCATAATTCGGTCACCGATTTTCAAATCCAGGGATACCTTGGCAGGCAGGGGCTGATTATTGAGAAAATTTTCACCGGCCTGACCCGGTTTACCGGACAGGATACCCCAGGGTTGTGAACGACGTCGTTCAGTCAACAGGGTAACATGGGCAGGTCTTAGAAATTCATACTCCCGCACCAGGCCATCACCTCCCTGATGTTTACCCTCGCCACCCGAGTTTCTTCGTAATGCATACTGATTAATTCGAATGGGATAACGCATTTCCAGTGCTTCGACCGGTGTATTTAATGTATTCGTCATATGTGTCTGCACACCATCGAGCCCAGGCTGGTTAATGCTGGCTCCCATGCCACCACCGATAGTTTCATAATAATCCCAGGCGGGATGATCTTTATCACCTCGATAACCCATGGCGATGTTATTCATACTGCCATGACTGGCGGCAGCCATTTTAGAGGGTATCGCCTGCACCAAAGCACCCATAACAACATCGACGATTCGGGTGCTGGTTTCAACATTACCCGCTGCAACGGCCGCCGGCCGGTTGGCATTAACCAGGCTACCGGCGGGTGCGGATATGCGAATTGATTTAAAACTGCCTGCACAGGCCGGTGTCTGTTCAGGCATCAAACATCGAAAAACATAATAAACAGCGGCGGCTGCCACCGATAAAGGACAATTAATATTACCTGCCACCTGTGCTGAGGTCCCCGAAAAATCAGCCACAACCTGTCCCTGTTTAATGGTCAGGGCGATCTTTATGGAAATATCCCTGTGCCCCAGGCCATCATCATCCATCACGTCTTCAAAAACATATTCACCGTCAGCAATATCACCAAGTGCTGTTACTGCCAGCCGCTTGGCATACTGGTTTAAATCTTCCAGTGCCTGTAAATACTGGCTAACGCCCTGCTTTTCAACCAGCTCACGTAACCGCTGCAATCCGCGCTGACAGGCACTGATCTGCGCCCTGAAATCCCCCATCGACTCCACCGGGTTTCGCATGGCTGCCTGCAATCGCTCAATAACTGGCTGCTGCCATTCTCCTTTCTGTAGTATTTTTGTCGGTGGAATCAGCATGCCTTCTTCATGCAAATCTTTTGAAATCGGCATGGAACCGGGACTATCAGCCCCTATATCTGCATGATGAGCCCGATTAACGACAAAACCGGCGCATTGCTGATCGACAAAGAGCGGTGCAATCACCGTCACATCGGGCAAATGTGTACCACCGAGATAGGGATCATTCAGGATAACCATATCCCCGTCCAGCCATTCAATACCGGCTACTATGTCCTTCATGGCATATGCCATACTCCCCAGGTGAACAGGGATATGCGCAGCCTGTGCACATAATTCACCCCGCGGATCAAAAACCGCGCAGGAAAAATCCAGTCGATCTTTTATATTGGGGGAAAACGCGACCCGTTTCAGCACTGCCCCCATCTCATCACATACCGACTCGATCTGGCTGGAAAATAAACTTAAACCAATAGCATCCACGAAGAATTCTTACCTGTTTTCAAAAAACAACTGATTATTAAACGATTTTTTTCATATTGCACTTGAAAAATGTGTCTGTCTAACATATCTTAATGCCCGACTAAATTAATCAAGTATTTATTAACCCCTGGGAATATATTATGAATCCTCTATTGACTATCAAAGGCACTCTAGCCGTTGGTTTTATTCTGGCTCTGGCTATTGTTTACGGCATGTTTAACGGCCTGGCAGGCCTGAGCTTTGTTATCTGGCTCCACGTCATGGCAGGTGTGGTCTGGATTGGCCTGTTGTATTACTTCAATTTTGTCCAGGTTCCTGGCGTTGGCGCCGCCCTGGCTGAAGCCAATGACGGTGGCCCTGGTCCTGCAGCGATCAATAAATATGTCGCACCAACTGCCCTGTTATGGTTCCGTTGGGGTGCTGTTGTTACCTGGTTAACCGGTGTTAGCGGTCTGGCTCAGATCGGCGGTGGCTTCCAGGGCATTATTGATGCCTTCACTCTATCTAATGGTATGGGTGTTATTGGTACAGGCGCATGGC
>JAOUQA010000285.1 GCA_029879605.1 Gammaproteobacteria bacterium | reverse complement strand
ATGATAGTGTAGTGGACACCAGCTATCTAAAAGCCGCAGCAAAAATGTAATCATAATTTTTTATAAATAAAATATGCCATCTGTTTTGACTGAACACGACACAACAAATAATCACCTGCATATTGATAATGTCTCAATGACATTCAATCTGCCGAATGGCAGCACTGTACATGCACTGAAAAATATTTCCCTTAATCTACAGGCTGGAGAACTGGTTTCCATCCTCGGGCCTTCAGGATGTGGCAAAACAACGCTACTCAATATCATTGCAGGGTTCCTGACTACCAGTGAAGGACAGGTCATACTCAATGGACACCCCGTTACCGGCCCGGATGCGGAGCGCGGCATGGTCTTCCAGCAGGGAGCATTATTTGAATGGATGAACGTACGAAAAAATATTGCCTTTGGTCCAAAAATGAAAGGCCTACCTGCAACTGAAATTGATAACCAGGTAAATGAATTACTCGAAACAGTTGGCCTGCACGGCTTTGGTGACAAACATATTTATGAACTCTCCGGGGGCATGCAACAACGTGTCGCACTGGCGCGCTGCCTGGCCAATGACCCCGATGTTATTCTAATGGATGAACCACTGGGTGCACTTGATGCACTGACCCGGGAAAAAATGCAAAGCCTGATACTTAGCATCTGGAAAGAAACCGGCAAGACGATTATTCTCATTACCCATTCAGTCGAAGAAGCATTGCTTCTCGGCGAACGACTGATTGTTATGGCACCCAGGCCTGGACGCATACTCAAAGAATATCATTTACCCTTTGCTGAACTGGGAATCAATGCGGATTTACGCGACATAAAAAAACGACCTGACTTTGCCAGTAACCGTGAAGAAATTCTTTCCATGATCTGGGAAATGGAAGAAGAAATCATGGGCAGTACTGGATAATATCAACATGATCATCCTGTCACTTTATATTGCCCTGTTTATCCTGTCTTACCTGGCTTATAGCTTAATTACCAAACGCCTGCGTAATCAAAAAGCAACCGCAACACACAAAACTGTTACCTTTGGAGACGAAAGCACCGTTAAAGCTGACCGGGCTGCCTCAGTAATTTCCATTGTGGTTTTATTCTTAATCTGGTGCGCATTTACCGGATCAAAATTCTCGCCCATTCATGTTCCCGGCCCTTTTACGGGTGACACCTCCTTTACTTATACTGCACGTAATGCCGAACTTGAAACCGATGACGCAACTGTTTATCTACGTGTTCAGTTTTCTGGTGATCAATTTACTAAACCCGAGTTAACAGAAACACAGTCTGGATTTGCCCATGATGATGCTGTCAAGGCAATTGCCTGGCGTAGTAAATTAATACGCGTGCAGAATAATGATGATGGCGGCAAGCATAAAGACTACCGTGTTATAGCCATCAATAAGCAGCCCATTACTGCCGGCCAGACAATTCAGTTAGATCACGGCACGGTTACCATGACAACAAAAGGCAGCCTGAGTTTTACTCCCAGCAAGGGCATGCAAATGGAATTAGTCTGGCTACCACCACCCGAAGCAGTGGTTGAACGCCTGTTTGATATCGCTGCCAATGGTTATCAGAATGTAACACTATGGGAAAACATTGGCTGGTCACTGTTTCGCGTACTGGCAGGTTTTTTACTTGGTTGCATCGTTGGCATTCCACTGGGTTATGCCATGGGATTAAACAACTGGTTTCGTGGCTGGTTCGATCCCATTGTTGAATTCATGCGTCCCATTCCTCCGCTGGCATTAATACCACTCATCATTATCTGGTTCGGTATCTGGGAAACAGGAAAAATCAGCCTGTTATTTCTTGCCGCCTTATGGATCATGATTATTGCGGCACGCGCCGGTGTATCCGGTGTTAACGTATCAAAAGTACATGCTGCTTATTCTCTGGGCGCATCCAGGGCACAGGTACTGTTTCATGTCATAGTACCCAATTCTTTACCGGAAATATTCACAGGCGCACGGGTTGCACTTGGTGTTTGCTGGGGCACGGTGGTTGCTGCTGAACTTGTAGCTGCTGAGAAAGGCGCAGGCAAAATGATTATTGCTGCATCGAAATTTCAACAAACCGATGTAGTTATCCTGGGCATTATTCTTATCGGCATTATTGGCTATTCTATTGATATCTTAATGCGTTATGCGGAAAACTTTCTTGTTCCCTGGAAAGGCAGGGCTTAAGCTGTTTTCAAAAGCCTGACATTGACTGCCTTAGTACCTGCAAATCTGTAATTAATTTTTTCTGGTGCATCGTTTCGTTATCACCGAGTTGTTTTAAAACAAATTCTGCTGTATCAACCACTCGCTGGCAGCGGGGATTTTTTGGACAACTATCGATATGCAGGTATTTATCCATAGTTCGAGTTGTAGGTGTTGATTTATCAATATACACCGGCCAAATTTTACTTTCTTCTGCCAGGTCCAGTTTGCTTTTACCCAGATCATGTTCCCAGCAGGCCAGCGCAGAATGCATAACATTCACTGCATTTTCACGCAATAGTGCCTTAGCTGACATACTACCGAGCAACCTGGCTTCTGGAAGATCGGATAACTCTTCACCTAGTAACAGGCCGGGGTTTTTGCTGGCAATTTCCATAATTCTTTTTAACGATAGTTCAACCTCACCTTTATCCCTTGATATTTCAATTTCACCATCTTTCATTGCATGCACATCTGTTTTTACTTTACCATCCGATACAGAATTCAGAACAACCGCACAACCCGCCTCACCCATTACATTGATAGCATTCAAAATTGCCTCGCCACTGAACTTTCTGCCATCGCTTGAAATACACTGGAGACTGCTTTCAATCGACCTGCCATCTCTATTATTACCACTCATCAAACTATCCATATCTTCAACAAATAGATCAGAAAATTCCAGGTCGTACATTTCATCATTTGAATAACCAAAATAATCACTCGCACCTGTATTAAAATACACTACATCATTTTTTGCGCCAAAACATAAAATCGCACTATTATCCAGGTCCAGTAATTGCAATAAACGGTTCTGTGAATCATGTAATTCATTCGTTCTTTCTCTAACCTGTTTTGCCATCGAATTAAATGCTTCCGCTAAAATGTAAAATTCACGTAGACCTTTATTATCTACTTTATGATCTAATGAACCATTCGCCATCTGCTCCATATCGCTTATCATTTTACTTAATGGACTAAACAGGAATTTCTGAAACAACCTCAAGGCAATCAGTAACACCATAATGGTTAACACGAGAAATCCGACCGTGGTCACCAGTTGCGTTGTCTGCATTTGCTGCGTTAACTTTTCTACATTTTCATAACCGACTATACGATAAGCAGGCTCACCATCCGAGGTTAACAGGGTATATTTTACCGGGAGAAAACCATCTGTTTTATGGTTAGAAATATTTACTGCTTCACCTGTCATACTAAAAATACTTACAGGTGTTTTAGTGATCTTGCCGATTTCCGGAAGATTATGCGCAGGGTTAATAATTATTTCCAGGTAACCTTTTATGCGCAGCCCACCAACTGGTACCAGTGTTGAGTAT
>JAOUQA010000025.1 GCA_029879605.1 Gammaproteobacteria bacterium | reverse complement strand
ATCGAGCCCAGTTTACCGCGCTGGATGCCCTGATAGGTCAGTTAAATACCACCAGTAATTTCTTACAGCAACAACTGGATGCATTACCGGAAATTCAGGTCAGGAATAATAAATAATGTTAAAGAATTATATGTCACAGACGATACAGCTAATAGATGCCATTGGTTAATTATCTTTGCTATAACTAACTCATGGCTGAAGACAAAGACAACGATCAAAGGAACAATGCTATGCATACTTCAGCAGCTTTAAACCAGTATAAAAAAATGGGTGCGCATGTTGCTGCCGAAACGGCTGACCCACACCAGTTAATTCAGATGTTACTGGACGGAGCTGTTGAGCGAATTAATGCAGCAAAATACCATGTGCAAAATAAAGACATCAGGCAGAAAGGTGAAATGATCAGTAAAGCCATTTCAATTCTTGATGGTTTAAAAGTATCACTTGATATGGAAAAGGGTGGTGAGATTGCTGCAAACCTGGAAGCACTGTATGACTACATGCAGCGCCAGTTATTGATTGCAAATGTCGAAAACAAAATTGAAAACCTGGATGAAGTCATTTCATTACTGAATGAAATTCGTATGAGCTGGGGGCAGATTCCCCAGGATGTTCGTAATAACTACAAACCTCAGGCATGATCCCCTGGACACTCATCGACAACAGCACTGGCAGGCCATACTGGATAAAACCCGGCAAATGTATGAGCTGGCCCGTAATGAGCAGTGGCAGCGGCTAACGGATATGGAAGCCGAGCGGCATGAAATGATCGAATCATTTTTTAGCATTGCCCTGAGTCCGGATGAGGCTGTGGTTATTGCCGATGGAATTCGCCAGATATTACACAGTGATAGAAACCTGAATGATATGGCTGTCGAGTTTAAATCACAGGCGATTAAACAGCTGTCAGGCCTGGCTAATGCCCGCAATGCTATCCAGGCGTATGATAATTGCAGTACATCAGATCGTTGATCCCTAAAGTTTATTTAAAATATTCAAAATATTCTCTAACCCATTGAAAACATATGGAAGTCTTAAAGACGGTTTTTTGACATTGGTGCGATTTACTGCTTTACTTCACTGTATTCCAGTTTAAAAGTTGAATATTAAATGTCTGAAAATAACCCGTACCTGCCAGTACTACTGGTCGAAGACGATCATAAAACCTTTAGTGAAATTAAGTCTCTCATGGGGTTTATTGGCTATGAAGCAGTGTATACCCCGGATACCAGCAGTCTTAAGGCCGCACTGGAAAATGGTCGGTATACTGCAATGCTACTGGGGGAGTTTCATGGTTCAGCTTCCCAGCGCGAGGTACTGGAACTGGTAAGTGAAACAGGCCTGGATTTACAGATCATATTATTAAATCAGGCCAGGGAAAACCTGGATAAATACCAGCAGATTTATCCAGGTGTAGCAGCGCATCTCGATATGCCGCTCAAGTATGAACCGGTCATTGAGGCGTTGAATCGAGCCTGCGATGCCGCATCAAAAGATATTTCACAGGACTCAGCCAGTTACAGAAAAATTATTGCCAGTGTGCCCAAGCTCGGGGGTAGTAGCCCGGCTATTCAATATGTGCGTACCATGATTGAACAGGTTGCGAAGACCGACGCCAGCGTGCTGATTCTTGGCGAATCAGGAACAGGTAAGGAAGTCGTGGCGAGAAATATTCACGCCCTGTCCAATCGCTGCAAACAGAATTTTGTGCCGGTAAACTGTGGTGCTATTCCTGGCGATTTACTCGAAAGCGAACTGTTTGGACATGAGAAAGGTGCTTTTACCGGTGCCATCACAACACGCCAGGGGCGTTTTGAGCTGGCAGAGAGAGGCACACTGTTTCTGGATGAAATTGGTGACATGAGTTTACCCATGCAGGTGAAACTGTTACGCGTATTACAGGAACGTACTTTTGAGCGTGTTGGCAGTAACAAAAGTATGACGGCTGATGTGCGTATCCTGGCAGCGACTCATCGTAACCTGGAACACAATATCCGCGATGGAAAGTTTCGTGAAGACCTGTTCTACCGATTGAATGTATTTCCCATTGAATTACCCGCCTTGCGAGAGCGCCTGGATGATGTGCCGTTTTTATTACAGGACCAGATTGAAAAAATGGAACAGGACAATCGAGGTTCAGTACGCTTAACCGCTTCAGCCGTTGAAGCATTGTGTGAATATAAATGGCCGGGTAATGTAAGAGAACTGGCAAACCTGGTCGAACGGCTATCAATCCTGTTTCCCCAGGGTGTGGTTGATGTTAAAAATTTACCCGCAAAATATTTACCTACATCCATTCGGCCGCGTAGAGAATCATTTAATCCATCCCTGTTTTTTGGGGCGAGTGAAGAATCAGCAGACAATGCTGAAACAGAAGTAGATAATCGTTTCACTAACGATATGCACGGTAGTGACACAGTTGTTATGGATACAACAGCCGTTCAAATCACAGAAGATGGACTTGATCTGAAAGAGCACCTGGCACAGCTGGAAATTAATCTCATCAGGCAGGCACTGGATAGTACAGGTGGTGTTGTCGCCCATGCGGCCAAGTTATTAAAAATGCGCCGTACTACACTGGTAGAAAAGCTGAAGAAGTATGATATTAAATCATGATTAACGCCATGAGTTGATATATTGAAGATATTTACCAGTTACCAAAAAACTTCCAGGCTGACATAGTCCCAGCAGCTAGTTGATGAATATTTTTTAGTTTTACTTTCTCTATTTTCATAAACTTTAATGAATCTAATAACCCGGTTAATTAAACTTCGGGTCGCATGATTTATTACTAGTCCAAATTTAATCAGGTAATTATGTCAGTGTGGTAGTGGCAGGTTCTGTCTTTCAAATCGAGAGTCAGTCAGGCTTGAGCCATTCTGTGGTCAAAGCCAGATTTTTGACTGACAATCACCTGTTGTAAATCATAAGTTACTGAAATTTATAAAAAAACAATTCTGGCACAGTTAATGCTCATATCTTTGTAACACTAATCAGGTGACACAAAGACGTCATGAATTTAACTGTGAACAGGTTAGAGCCAGAATTTTATCTACAGCTTGTCGAGGTGCCTCCATCGACAGTTGCTGATGTTCAGTCGCTTTCCCCGCCGTTACAGCATGCCCATCGGGATGATTTGCTGATTCAGCAGATCATTGGGCATGGCTGTTTTTTTTCATTAAGTCAGTCACCAGATAAAAGTAAGCAGCATTTAACGGGTTGTCAGCTTCTGACCACCACAATTGATAAGAAATGGCCTGGAGTACTAGATGACTAATGTTGATGTATTGATCGTTGAAGATGATCCCGATTTACGTGAGACGCTGTCAGATATTTTGCAGATTGCAGGTTACTCGATCTTAACGGCAGAAAATGGCCGTGATGCACTGGATCGTTTGTCAGTTTATAACTTTCGTTTAATTTTGACCGATGTTCAAATGTATCCCATGGATGGTATGGAGTTATTAAAAAGAGTTCGCAAACAAAATCAGTTTATCCCCGTTATTGTTATGACAGCTTATGGAACGATAGAAAAAGCAGTAGATGCAATGCGTTTTGGTGCGTCAGATTACCTGGTCAAGCCATTTGAAGGTGATGCATTGATAGAAGTCGTACAACGTTTTCTTCCTGATATAAGCGATGATGTTGATACAAACTGTAAGTTAATTGTTAATGAAGAATCTATGCAGTCATTAAAGGCCCTGGTTTCACGGGTCGCAAAAACAGATGCAACAGTTCTTTTATGTGGTGAAAGTGGTGTCGGTAAAGAAGTGTTTGCACGTTATATTCATAATGAATCCAGTCGAGTAGACGAGTCATTTGTGGCGATTAACTGTGCGGCCATTCCAGAAAATATGCTTGAGTCGATTTTGTTCGGTTATGAAAAAGGTTCTTTTACCGGTGCACACCAGGCAAGCGCAGGTAAATTTGAACAGGCACAGAATGGCACCCTGTTACTGGATGAAATTTCAGAAATGGATATTGGTTTGCAGGCAAAATTACTGCGTGTACTCCAGGAGAAAGAAGTTGAACGACTGGGTGGTCGTAAAACGATATCATTGAATGTGCGAGTTATTGCAACGACAAACAAAAATTTACGTGAAGAAGTGGCGGCAGGTCGATTTAGAGAAGATCTGTTTTATCGTCTAAGTGTTTTCCCGGTATTGATACCTGCTTTACGAGATCGTATTTCAGATATTGTTCCGATTGCGGAAAACTTGCTGGAAAAACATACCAGGTCAACACAACTCAAAATTGAATTAACACGTGAGGCTCAACAGAAATTAATACGACATCAATGGAGTGGTAATGTACGTGAGCTGGATAATGTTATGCAGCGGGCGGTAATTTTAAAAGAAGGTAATCAGATTACAGAAGAACACATACATTTTGAAACAACTGAAATGTTTAATAAAAATAATAATTCAGTGTCAGAAGATGAGTCTCAGGACTCAGTGCTGGTGAGTGATTTAAAAGATCGAGAGCAGAAATTAATTCTTGAGGCGTTACGAGTAGGTAATGGTAGTAGAAAATATGCGGCAGAACGTCTGGGTATCAGCCCGCGTACCTTGCGCTATAAGCTGGCTCGTATGCGGGATGTGGGTATTGCAGTTTAATACTGTGAATTGTCTGGGTGAGAGGTAAATACTATGTCAAGTATGAATGTTCAACAATTGCTGGCGCAGATGCGTGTTATGGAAGCACAGGCATCGATGAAACCAGCTGCAATGACTGGACTTGAATCTGGTGTATCTGAAACAGGTTTTTCTGATGCGCTTAAAAATTCCATTGAATCTGTTAATGAAGCTTCAAAAGTTTCTTCCAGGTTAGCCGAAGCATTTGAAAAAGGTAATCCTGATATCAGTGTGGCCGAGTTAATGATTAACATGGAAAAAGCCAGTGTGTCTTTTCAGGCTATGACCCAGGTGCGTAATCGATTACTGTCGGCTTACCAGGATATTATGAATATGCCGGTTTAAGGTGTGGGATTAAATAGCATTAGCTGCGTAATATATATAATGCAAAAGTGTGTGAGGGTTAAGTAAAATGGCAGTTTCAGTATCATATGGTTTTTCTTCTCTGCCTATTCAGAAACAGGTGGGTTTGCTGGTCGGGCTGGCGATAACAGGCGCATTAATTGCCTGGTTATCATTATGGATCTGGAAACCGGATTACACATCACTCTATAGCGGCCTGGAAGCAAGGGATGCAACTGAAGTTGTTGCTGCACTACAGGCAGCCGCCATACCTTATAAACTAGACCAGTCAACAGGCGCTGTGATGGTACCACCAAACAGGGTACATGAAGCCCGATTAAAGCTGGCAGCTCAGGGTTTGCCGAAAGGCACGGGTATTGGTGTTGAAAGTTTGCAGGAAGAACAGAGTTTCGGTACTTCACAGTTTGTTGAAAGTGCACGTTATCATCATGCCATTGAAACTGAGCTGGCACGTACTATCGGCACTATGCGTAATGTGAAATCTGCCAGGGTACATCTTGCTATTCCAAAACGATCAGTCTTTGTCAGGCAGAGTTCTGGTGAAAGGGCCAGTGCGTCAGTTGCATTAACACTTTATGGTGGTCGCACCATTGATCAGGGGCAGGTGAATGCAATAACACACATGGTGGCAGCCAGTGTCTCCCGGTTAGCAGTCGAAAATGTAACCGTGGTTGATCAGAACGGTAATTTATTATCGACAGGAGATGGCGAAGGCCAGGTTGCTATGACGGCCAAGCAGTATGAGTACCGCCGTCAACTGGAAATGGATTATGCCAGGCGCATAGAGCGATTACTTGAGCCTATTGTAGGTATTGGAAAAGTTCGTTCAACGGTGAATGCTGATATTGATTTTTCTGAAGAAGAAAGCACGGAAGAAACCTATAACCCTCAGCAGCAGTCATTACGTAGTGAACAGTCACGAGAAATCACCAGTTTTATACCAGGAGGTATAGATGGTGTTCCTGGCGCATTAAGTAACCAGCCACCTGAATCAGGTCAGCTTGTACCAGGTAAAGGTGATGTTGAAACCCTGTCGGAGAATGACCAGAAAAAATTAAACAGTAGTAAAAATGCTGTGCGTAATTATGAGCTGGATCGTACTATCAGGCATAAGCGTCAGGGAGCAGGCGACATTAAACGTTTGACCGTGGGCGTTCTGGTTGATGATAAAATGAAAGGCACACAGCGAACACCGCTGACGGATGAAGAACTTAACCGTATAACAACTCTGGTTAAACAGGCCATTGGCTTTAACGAGGAACGTAAAGACCAGGTAAATGTTATTAACGCATCATTTGCGGATGTTGAAGCCATAGAAGATTTACCGGAAGAAAGCCTGTTAGATCAGTCATGGATTCGAAATCTGGGTAAGCAATTGCTGGCAGGTATTATAATCCTGGTATTGATCTTTGTTGTGTTAAAACCAACAGTGAAAAATTTATCCAGCTACCAGCCACCTGCCACACCGGCACTGCCTGCAGGTTCCGGTGAGTCTGGTGTAGCTAACCGCGGTGTAGTTGGCCAGTTGGAACACAACAAGGAAGGTATGCAGATACCAACGGGGCAGGATGATAATGTCGCATTTGCCAAGGCTATGGTCGATCATGATCCTGGACGTGTTGCAAATGTTGTTAAAGAATGGGTGGCGAACGAAACATAATGAGTTTACCTGCAGAAAAAAAATCAGAATTTCTTTCCGGCGTACAACGAGCGGCTTTATTGTTGTTATCCCTTGGTTCTGACAAGGCGGCAGCAATTCTTAAACACTTATCACCTAAAGAAGTTCAGGTTATCGGTGTGGCAATGGCTGAAATGCAGCATGTATCCAAACAGCAGATGGATATGGTGATGGATGATTTTGTTGCTGGTGTTCATAATCAGACCAGTATGGGCATAGGATCTGATGATTATATTCGTGACATGATGGTTAATGCACTGGGCGAAGAAAAAGCCAAAAATATGATTGACCGTATTTTAATGGGTACGGGTAACAAGGGGCTTGAGGCTTTAAAATGGATGGATCCCCGCGCAGTAGCTGAAATAATTCGTCTGGAACATCCACAAATTATTGCTATCGTTTTATCCTATATGGATCCAGATCAGTCTGCAGAGGTGGTGAAGTTTTTGCCTGAACGCGCCCGACCGGATATTATGATGCGCGTGGCAGCGCTGGATGGAATTCCCCCATCTGCATTAAGAGAATTAGATGGCATTATGGAAAAACAGTTTTCCGGTTCGTCATCCAGTGTAGCCCAGTCATCGATGGGTGGTGTAAAGGCTGCGGCTAATATTCTGAATTTTATGGATTCATCTGATGAATCAGCCATCCTGGATACCATTGGAGAATATGATTCAGAAATGTCTGACAGTATTCGCGATATGATGTTTGTCTTTGATAACCTGATCGAAGTGGATGATCGTGGTATCCAGGTAATCCTGCGTGAAATTTCAACTGAAACTCTCACCCTGGCATTAAAAGCTGCGGATGCCGGGATTAAAGAAAAAATATTTAAGAATATGTCCAAGCGTGCTTCACAAATGCTGCAGGAAGATCTTGAAGTTCGTGGGCCTGTTCGCCTTGCTGATGCAGAGATGGCGCAGAAAGAAATTCTTGCAACTGCCAGACGTCTTGCGGACGATGGCGATATTTCACTGGGTGGTGGTGGTGAAGAATTTGTTTAACCAGTATTTATACCTGTTAAAAAATATAAAATACAAATGTTTATCCGGAACAGGTAATCAGTTAGTTACTTCCAGTGGTGTAAAAAATGTCTAATAGCGATGATGCTCAGGTAAAACACTGGGTGATGCCTGAAGTCACCGGCCATATCGCCGGTGGTAAATACCCGGTTACAGGTCCACAAACAGTAGAGGATATTGAAGCATTACAGAAGCAGGCATGGGAAGAAGGGCGTAAGGAAGGTTATGATGCCGGTATGGATCAGATTAAGCAGAAGGGTGAGCAATTGCTTGGTATGTTTCGGTTTATGCAGCAGCCGCTGGATGAACTGGATGAAACGGTTGTTGCCCAGTTAACAGAAATGACCTTAACCGTTATACGTTTGTTATTAAAAAAAGAATGTACAATTGATGCTGAACATATTCAGGGTGTTATTCAACAGGCACTAGAATATCTACCAGTAAAATCAAGGGAAATAGCTGTACGTTTGAATCCTGCCGATATTGAATTGTTGCAGGCGGGTGGAGTTGATCTTGATAAAGAGCAGGCAAGTTATATCGCCGATGCATCTGTGAC
Source organism: Gammaproteobacteria bacterium (assembly GCA_029879605.1). GTDB lineage: Bacteria > Pseudomonadota > Gammaproteobacteria > SZUA-229 > SZUA-229 > JAPHQX01. The sequence goes on along the minus strand of JAOUQA010000025.1, from coordinate 4,088 downwards.
CCAGGGAGGTTGCCGAGTCGAGTCTGATCAGTCGCAAATTGATGCCACCCTGGAAACACGTATCCAGCAAATAGTGGATCAGTTAACCGAGCAACGTCCGCAATATGATGAAGAATCCTAATCAACGCTGGTCAGAAAGTCTCAGGCAGAAATTACAGCTAGTCAAAGAACCGGAGCCGATTGTTGAGGGTCGTTTAACTCGCATGGTGGGTTTAACACTGGAAGCAATTGGTTGCCAGGCTGCAGTTGGTACCAGTTGCGATATTGTCGCGCCCGGTGATCATCACATTGAAGCAGAGGTCGTTGGCTTTTCAGGTGAAAAAACATATTTAATGGCCATGGGTGATAGTCGTGGCCTGGTTCCTAATGCCCGTGTTATTCCTGGTGGGCATGCAAGTGAAGTAAAAATTTCTGATGCTTTTCTTGGTCGTGTTATTGATGGTCGAGGTCGTCCTCTTGATGGCAAAGGTCCCTTGATTGCTGAAACGACAATGCCGCTTGCAGGCCAGGTAATTAATCCATTATTAAGGCAACCCATAAATCAACCACTTGATGTGGGTGTTAGGGCAATAAATTCTATGTTAAGTGTAGGGCGTGGACAACGTATGGGTCTGTTTGCTGGTACGGGTGTCGGTAAAAGTGTCCTGCTTGGAATGATGACGCGCTTTACGAATGCTGATGTTACGGTTGTCGGATTAATTGGCGAACGCGGTCGTGAAGTTAAAGAATTCGTGCAGGATATTTTAGGCCCCAGGGGATTACAGAAAGCCGTTGTTGTTGCTGCACCAGCTGATGCACCACCATTAATCAGAATTCATGGTGCCATGCTGGCAACAACGATTGCTGAATATTTCCGCGACCAGGGGAAACAGGTTTTGTTATTGATGGATTCATTAAGTCGTTTCGCCCAGGCGCAACGAGAAATTGGACTCTCAATTTCTGAACCTCCTGCAACCAAAGGTTATCCACCATCAGTATTTGCACGTATACCACAGCTTGTGGAGCGAGCAGGTAATAGCAGTACAGGGAATGGTTCTATAACTGCATTTTATACAGTACTGACTGAAGGTGATGATACAAATGATCCGATTGCAGATGCTGCACGAGGTATCCTTGATGGACATATCGTGTTATCTCGTCAACTGGCAGAACAGGGGCATTATCCTGCTATTGATATAGAAGCATCCGTAAGCCGAGTTATGCCAATGATTGTAAGTGCAGAGCAATTACAGGCAAGTCATCGCATCAGGCGGCTCTACTCAAATTATGAGCAGAACCGTGACTTGATTAATGTGGGTGCTTATCAATCAGGTACCAGTGGTGAGATTGATGAAGCAATTGCTATGCAACCAGGCATTGCTCAGTTTATGCAGCAGGGCATGAATGAAGCAGTTGATCTGAGTGCGAGTCAGCAACAACTGAAACAGTTAGCATCTAAAACTGAAATACAGGCAGGTGTGAATGTATCAGGCTGATTTAATATTATCTGGTAAGGTAAATGAAGCAGTCACGTTCAAAACGTATGCAGCCTGTTGCGGATCATGCCGGACAGAGAGAACAGAAAGCAGTCAGTGCTTTTGTCGAGGCATTAGACTCGCTTAAAACTATTGAAGATCAATTACAGCAGTTGCTTGGGTATCGTGAGGAATATAAACAGCAATTGTCCAGTCAGCAGCAAAATACAATGTCAATGAGAAGGGTTCGTGATTACCAGCAGTTTATAGATAACCTTAGTTCTACTATAGAAAATGCATATCGTGAGCTTGAGGAAAAACAGAGAATTTGTGAGGAAAAAAAGAAGATATGGATTGCTACACGATCACGTAGCCAGGCATTGAATTCAATAATTGCTAAGTACCAGTTGCAGGAGATTGCATTCAGAGAATTATTAGAACAGAAGGAGCAGGATGATTATGCACAACGGATTGTGCGGAATAAAAAATAAATAAGTCTGGCCTGTATATTGCAAATAGATACCTGAGTAGATAAACAGGTATAGAGCAATGGATATAAATCAGCTTAAAGTTTCTCAGCCAAATCAGGCATCAGCACCAAATAATAGCGATACCAATTCCCATAATAAATCAGATGCTAATGCATTTGACAGGCATTTAAGCAGTAGCATTAAAAGATCGGAATCATCTGCTGTAAGTAAAAAATCAGAAAATAACTCAATAAATCAGCCGCCTGTGAATGAAGGTGAAGAAGATTGTACTTGTATTACAATGGATGAAATTAATCATAATGCTAATGATTATATGGAATATGACCAGGCTGAATTATTAACAGAAGAAGAATTACTGGCTGATTTATTAAGGGAAAATAACGTTGATACTGATGGTCAAATTATTAGTACAGTTGAAGATGCGGATCAAGATTTGCCGTTAAACGGCAAAGATTTGCCTTTTACTGACCGGTTGAATCAGTCGGTAATGTCGGTAGTTGATGATGTGGATGCCAGAAATTTGCAATCATCTATGATTGCTAATATGTCTGTAGAGACTGAAGAAAAATCGGTAATTAATCAGGGTAATGACAGGAGAGGAATAACAGGAATGGAAGAAGATAGACGTTTGGTAATGAAAACTGTTTCATCTGTTGACATGTCAGAGTTTGAAGAAGTCGGTCCTGATAAATTAGCTAAAAATAGTATGGCGATAGACAGGGAGATACTTTCGATACAGGAAAAACAGATTTTTAAATCAGTTGATCTCCCTGCATCAGGTGATGATATTTTTCCAAAATTGTCAGTTTCATCATCAATCAGGAGTTTGGTTAGAAGTGCGGATTCTATAGCAGGTATGACAACATTAACGGCATCGGTGCTTGCGCCAGGTTCTATTGTCGGTGATCCTGCATTGAGTCCATCCGCACAGTTATTTAAAGGTTCAATTCCGGTTCCTGTAAATACGCCTCAATGGTCGCAGGCTTTATCAGATCATGTTTCAATGATGATGAAAGGCGGGTTCCAAACTGCAGAGATGAAATTAAATCCAGCTAGTCTTGGTCCTGTTGAAATAAAAATGTCTATTACTGATGATCAGGCAAAGATTCAGTTTATATCGGCACATGCGCAGGTAAGAGAGGCGATTGATCAGTCGCTTCCTAAATTGAGAGAGATGTTTGAGCAGCAGGGAATTGATCTGGTTGACGTTGATATTTCACAGTATTCAGAATCAGACGATGATAAAGAGCGTAATTCTAAACCAGATGATCCTGTATCTGAGAAAGACATCGATAATAATGGTGTTGATCAATCCGCGATGAATAAAGTGATTTCTAACAGCCCAAGTTCAATGATAAATATTTATGCGTAGAGTCATTAGGTGACAAAGTTATGTGGATATAACTTTTGGTAAATAAGCTAATAATATAAGTATAAAAACTGTGGGTTAGGTTTGTGCTAGTTAATCAATTATTTTTTACGTGTAAATTTTTTCAAAGAATAATCTCGTTACAGAAATTCAAAAAAACCAGTAGTTAAGTAATGCTATTTAAAAACAATTTAATTATTGTTTTTAAATGAAATAAATTTATTAAATAAAATAATTACTATGTCGATAACTTAATTGATGGTGTATCAGTATGTTTTGGTCTATAAAAATTAATGCAGTGATATTTAATTTGTTAAGGGGAGAGAAATGCCAACAATACTTGCGGTAGATGATTCATCATCAATGCGGCAGATGGTTACATTTACATTAAAAGGCGCAGGGTTTGATGTTGTCGAAGCTGTTGATGGTCAGGATGCACTTGATAAAGCAAAAAGCAGGTCCTTCGATCTTGTAGTTACCGATGTAAACATGCCGGTGATGGATGGTATTACATTGATAAGAAATCTTCGACAGGAAGCGAATTATAAATTTACGCCATTATTAATGCTGACGACTGAATCTGCTGCTGATAAAAAAGCTGAAGGGAAAGCAGCAGGTGCAACAGGCTGGATTGTTAAGCCATTTAATCCTGAGCAACTAATTAACACAATAAAAAAGGTGCTGGGTTAATTAACCCGTATAAGCCGGAGGATATTAATGAGTGTCGATCTTGAACAGTTTCATCAGGTTTTTTTCGAGGAAAGTTTCGAAGGA
>JAOUQA010000284.1 GCA_029879605.1 Gammaproteobacteria bacterium | reverse complement strand
CAAGGAAATCCTGTATTTGTTCATTGCTAGCTTTTGTAATCATAGTTGCACCGGGTTGAGTTAATAGATGCTGATTATTATGAGGTGTTACTTGTTGTCTATAAACGGATTATTTACAGGGGATAGCAAAATCAACATGATAATGTTCGTCATGCCTGACCCAGGATCGTTTGGTCGAAAACTGAATATTCTTTTTTAAATAAGACCCGTAAGGTGTAGCAAATAAATGAATCTGTAATTCAGGGTCGAAAATAACACGCCATAAATCATGTCCCAGCACCCTGGCTTCTTTATGTAAGGCATAAATATGAGCTGCCAGTGCGGTATAGTCGATTTTTAAATCATCATAATGACCATTCCTGTCGAACTCAATGTCATAGCCGAATTTATTAAATGGATGACTGGGTAAGTGCACTGACTCGCCTTCCTTGTTGATAACAGGTGTCATAAAGTCAACAGATAAGCCATTGTTATGGGTTTTATGTGGTGAGAACTCACCGCCATTCTTAAAACCGGTTTCAGCGTATTTATAGACCTTATCCGGTTGTTCCTGTTCAAGTCGTTTGTAGGCATTAATAATAATTTGCCTGACGGATGAATGTACATAGGTTCTGCCCGCGAGACGGGCAATGGTGCTGTAGTTGACGAAGTTTTTACCCGACGACGGTAATTCTACGCCGTTAACCAGGTAACCGCTGGAGGTGGTGCCATAACAGGTGCTTTCACTGGCATATAAACCAGTGTTCATGGTAATAAACAGGGCAAGTATCAATCCGCTCTTTAACATAAGGTAAAGCTACCTGGTAGAGTGTTAACCATCAGTTTGTGTCCAGGGTATGTTCGAAGCGCGACTGTAAAGGTACAGAGCAATATAGCCGGGCAATGAAATAATCCAGCCAATGATATTAGTGATAAGGTATTCATTGTCTGTCATACCCTCTGACAGGTTAATACTGGTTAGAAAATAGTAAGCCACTGAAAATATAATATATACAACAAGGAAATTGAGCCAGAAGCCAGGATTCAGAATCCGTTTCAAAAAAACAAAACCAAACAGGCCGATAGTGCCAGTTATCCAGAACAGAACGCTGATATATTCAGTTAAGCCGGCTTCTGGGATGGTGAAAATCCCGAGATAGGAAATGAGGGATAAAAATAATATAAAGAAAAAATAAATTTTCCATGCGATAGATCGTTTCATGATAGCTTGTACCTGGATATCAGATTCAGGCGTTTTGTAGGGGTCGTTCTGCATAGTATTTACTCCATATAATATTTAACTAAATTGGTGTTGCCTGGTTATTTAGTATGTGTTTGCTTGACTGGCCTCGATGCCAGGGCTGCTTGTATTAATTCAACATCATCAATAATTTCAGTTAGGGTTTCTGCAACCTCGCCATCAAATACTTCACGTTTATAATAATCCTTTAGTATTGCCAGTGATTGTTCTGGATTAGAAAAAGAAAAATTTCGTATCGTGTCAAGATTACTATAAATAGTTGTGAAAAATGTTTTGCCATCAAATGGCTTGCCTAGTTCTGTATTGATGGCAAGGATGGATGCCTGTATTTCATTTTTAGTAATAATTTTGTGTTTAGCAAGTATTTCATAGCCGGGCAATAATGATTTGAGAGAGTATTTTTCAAGTAGTAAGGGTGTAGGGGTAAAGCCCGGATAGCTGTTGTAAAAATGTTTTATTAACAGCTCGTTATTTTCGACTTTAAACTGTTTGTGAATAGTTGGTTTGCAGTCCGCAAGCAGGTGACTGTCCTGGTTCTGTTTATTTCGACTGTAGATCATGGCGTCAACACAGTCCTGCCACTCATGAAGTTGTTTTCGATTGATTTTAAGATGCGGCGAGTGACAGATTGAAATCATCGTGTGTTGGTCTGAAAAAATAATACTGCTATAACCCGCGCAGTCAAAACCCGGGCTTTGTCCTGTCGCTGCTAGTGGATGTATCAGTAAGATACAGCTAACAAAAATCGTCAGGCTGGTAGTCATCAGTGTGTTATGGCTACACCAGGTCATGTAATATCCTTTCCGGGATTACAGGAATTATAAAGAGTGTAGCTTACTGGTATGTAACTGTGTGCTTACTTAATTTTATAAAAAATTAAAATTTAGACTGTTTTCGTTCGATGGTAGTAGTTAATTAACCTGCTCAGGATTTTTTATCATTTTTCAGTTGTTTTACATATTGAACAAAGTTTTCCATATTCTTTTTATATGGTTTGTTGTCAGATGATACCAGTTCACAGGCGGTATCAAGGCGTGCCAGTACCTCGTCCATTTGGCGGCTAATGGCCTGTTTCTGCTGCTCGTCTGCTTCTGGCAAGTTACTTTTGCCAAAAGGGTATTCAACGGCACTGGTTTCATTCAGGTGGTCGAGGAAGGCTTTGCCGTTCATGATGCATTGCTGACCAGAATCCTTGAACGTGAATGCTTCACGTAATGGCTGGATAAGCGGGTTAACTTTCAGGGTGGCATCAATCTGATAGAGCGCCAGTTCAATATCCATACCCAGGATAATGCCCAGGTCGTGTCCCTGGTCGATTCGATTAAGTATATTAATGGCTGCCCGTGTGCGAGGTGTATTATTATTCATTTATTGATTCCGATCTTGTATCAGAAGGGCAGAAATCATAGCAGGGCGATTAAATAACTGCCAGACGCAGGCTCAATATAATAATCTGAACTGGTTCACATTTTTATATCAATTTGTCTGACATGGCAGCTTTAAGTCTTAAAGCGAAACTTGGGCAGGGTTAAATTGTATTTGATAGCCAGCAGGCGTGAGATGAATATTGTCATGCCTGCAATTACTGCGGCCAGGGTTGTGTTCATGTCTATATATATGAATGTAATAAACAATAAAGAACCACCCCAGGAGACAGTTGCATAGAGCTGGCTTAGAAAAACCACGGGTGGTTCATTACTTAGAATGTCACGAAAAATACCGCCCATGGTACCAGTCATAACACCCATAAAGCTGGCAATTAACCAGGGTGCGCCAGCCATCAGTGAGACCAGGGTGCCTGCAATGCCAAAGGTGGCCAGTCCGGCTGCGTCAGGAATTAAAAAGAATTTAGGTGGGATTACAATTAATCGGGCGAGTATAAAAATTAGAATTGCACTGGCAAGCGAGGCGATAAAAAATACCTGGTCAGCTATCCAGAAAACATCTCTGTCGAGCAGCATGTCACGTAAAGAGCCGCCACCGAGACCAGTCGCAATGGCAATTATAATAACGCCAAATAAATCGAATTGTTTGAAACCGGCTTTGAGTACGCCAGATGCGGATGAAACAACCACGGCTACCAGGGTGATCCAGTATAAAACATCAAGTAGTGCCGGGGTCGGGTTTAATATCATGGTCATACTATATATAAATGATGATCTGTTTTGAAGCCAGATAGTAATTTTTATAGTTATAATTCGTTAATCTAGTGTATTTAATAAATTAAATTCTGATTATTGTCACCAGCTAACAACTTTGCCATCATCAAAAATCATGCCTGAATGAGCCTGTCGATGATTAATAAATATTTTAT
>JAOUQA010000283.1 GCA_029879605.1 Gammaproteobacteria bacterium | reverse complement strand
GGTAACACCGCACTGTATACCTTTACCGTACTGCTGCTTGGTTTTGCCTCGATTCTCGGTGGTGTTAACTTCCTGACAACCATTACCTTTATGCGTGCACCAGGCATTGGCTGGAACCAGCTGAATGTTTTTACATGGTGTACTTATGGTGCATTCATCCTGCAGTTGATCTTCGTACCTGTACTGGGTACTGCGGTAACCCTGATCATGTTTGATAAATATCTGGGTACACACTTCTTTGATCCATCTGCTGGCGGTGATGTCCTGATCTATCAAAATCTTTTCTGGTTCTATTCACATCCCGCTGTATACGTGATATTCCTGCCATTTATCGGTATCGTATTTGACATCGTTGCGACTTTCGCACGTAACCGCATCTTTAACTACAAAGCGGCTATTTACGGTGGAGTAGGCGGTATCGTACTGCTGGCCGGTGAAGTATGGATTCACCACCTTTATGTGACTGGTATGCCTGACTGGATTCGTGTTGGCCAGATGGTGACAACATTGATGATCAGTGTGCCGGTTGGCCTGATGTTCATTAGCCTGATTGGTACTCTATTTAAGGGCTCAATCAGCTTTAGAACACCGATGCTTTACGGCCTGTCGGTTATCTTCCTGATGCTGATAGGCGGCCTGACAGGTATCCCTCTGGCGATTGTATCACTTGACCTGCACGTTTCTGACACCTATTTCATCACTGGACACTTCCATTATGTAATGGCTGTGGCAGGTACATTCTCAATCTTTGGCGGCGTTTACTACCTTTTCCCCAAATTCACTGGCAGAATGTATAATGAAGCACTGGGTAAAATTGGCTTCTGGTTATCATTCATTGGCGTGAACACTATCTTCTTCCCAATGATGGTCGTCGGTGTAACAACTGGCATGCCACGTCGGTACTGGGATTACTCACAGTTTCCTGACGCTGCACCATTCCACTTCTGGATGGGCATAGGTGCCGGATTTATTGCACTGGGCTTTATCGTAATTCTGCTTAGCTGGTTTGTCGGTATGCTCAAAGGTGAGGCAGCAGGTGACAATCCATGGGGTTCTCGCTCATTAGAGTGGACAACCACATCCCCACCATTAGCTCACGGTAACTGGGAAAATATACCAACCATTGCTGAAGGTTGGGGCCCATACGAATATGGTACAAATAAGGCGTAAAATAAATAATACGCTATACCAAAGAGAAAGAGAGGGTTAGAATGAAACCCTCTCTTTTTTCGTAATTATTGAAGAACACTATTTATGCGTGAACGAGCTTTAAATTTTATTAGACCCATCAACTTCAAAAGTTACTGGACACTGTGCAAGCCCAAAGTAGTTGCATTAATCATATTTACAGCAGTTGTAGGCATGCTGCTGGCTTCACCTGATGGCCTGCCGTGGAACGCATTAATATTTGGAACCCTTGGTATAGGCCTGGGCGCTGCTTCTGGTGCCGCAATGAATCACTGGGTTGATTTTCGTATTGATGGAGTTATGGATCGCACTAGTAATCGACCATTACCTCAGGGTGATTTACCTCCCTACGCAGCACTCATTTTTTCTTTAATACTGGCCGTGCTATCAAGTTGGGTACTCGTTGCCAAAGTCAATAATATCACTGCTGTTTTAACCTTCCTGTCACTGATTGGCTACGCTGTAATCTATACAATGTATCTAAAAAGATCGACACCCATGAATATCGTTCTTGGCGGGGCTGCAGGTGCAGCACCACCACTATTAGGCTGGGCCGCCGTAACAAATACCGTTCCACCAGAGGCATTGCTACTATTCCTGATCATCTTTGTCTGGACACCACCGCATTTCTGGGCACTGGCAATCAAACGCCGTGAAGAATACAAGAAAGCCGGTATTCCAATGCTACCGGTTACCCATGGCGTTGCAGTTACCAAGCGTCAGATTTTGCTCTACACCATACTATTAGTTGCTATATCTATTCTGCCATTCTTTATTCAAATGAGCGGCTTAATTTATCTCAGCGGCGCACTTGCACTAGGCATTGGCTTTCTGTATTACGCCATAAAACTCTACCGTACTGATTCTGATGAGTTAGCCATGAAAACTTTTGGCTATTCAATATTGTACCTAAGCCTGCTATTTACCTTTCTATTGCTCGACCACTATGCAAGAGTGTTTATTCGTACTTTTCTAATTTAAAGAGCAATGAACCATCAAAAGCGCAAGGTGCCAAAAGCACTATACCTTGTAGTTATCGCTGTTATTACACTTGCTACTCTTTCCCAGTGGGTAATATGGAAATACGGCAATATAAAGAATAATACACAGATTGCTGATGACGGTATTGCTGCCACAATACTGTATCAACCAGCTCCAATTACTTCATTTCGTCTCAGCAATCAGAAAGGTAGCGAATTTAATCAGGACAGCTTTTTGAACCACTGGAGCCTGCTTACCTTTGGTTATACAAACTGCCCGGATATATGTCCAACTACACTACAAACTCTAAATCATGTCGATAAATTGCTGAAAGAATCGAATTATCCCATTCAACCACAAGTTGTTTTTATTAGCCTTGACCCAGAACGAGATAATGTTGAAAAACTGGCTGAATATATACCGTGGTTCAATGAAGATTTCATTGGACTAACTGGCAGCATTGAACAGGTAGAAGTACTGACTAAAATGCTCGGCATCATAAATAAAAAAAGAGATACCGAACCCAGGAGCAACAATTATCAAATTGACCATACAGTTGCTATCATGATGATAGACAGCAAGGCTCAGTTAAGAGCCCTATCATCGGCGCCACATAATGCGCAAACCATCGCTGAAGATTTCATTAAAATTACACAAAAATTTAATTAAACAGGGGATAATGCCTTTGCGCATCTCCCGCTATCATTAACAATACATTTTCATTATAAAAGATACAATTATGGATCAGGCAATCAATAAACCCAGAATGACCAGCGGCATCGTGATTATGGCCCTCGGGCTCTTCCTTATCGTTAGTAGCTCAGTTGATGCCATAATTGATTCATCCAGCAACCTGTATAAACAGACGAGCTCATTCGAAGTGGATCTTAATAAAAAGAAAGAGAGCCTTCCTTATTTTCAGGCAGAAAAGGAAAAGACTTCATTCTGGTTAGCTCTTCCAAAAAAAGACATCGAAGGTAAAAATTTTAAAATTACCGTGACTATCCACGATGAAAATAATCAACTTATTGAAGGCTTTCTCCGCGACTTCACCTTCAGGACAACACGTCAGGAAATTGACGGTAACTACTACTACAAACTGGGTTACTTTACTTTTGGTTATGACTTCAAGGGTTTTATCAATTATGAAATTGACGGTGATTGGCAACCAGCGACAAATCCTATTCTGTCACTAAAGGTTAATCAGAAAACTGCGTTTTCTACAACACAGGCCCTGGTTTCACTCTGCGGCGGTATTGTTCTTGCCATCGGCTTTATTGTTTTGATGCGCAACACCTCGGAGCAGGGCAAAATGAGTCAGGCCTAGGCCTGTTTTTTATCAGGCCACATTGCCTTGATTGTGACCACAACAAATACAAGCCCACCAA
>JAOUQA010000282.1 GCA_029879605.1 Gammaproteobacteria bacterium | reverse complement strand
ATTGAAATGAATCTTACTGTTTACGATTTATTAAAGATGCCATTTTATCACCCGGTAATTGAAGAGGCGCTACAGGCTGCCTTATATGACCTAAGATCAAAACTCCCTCATAAAGATCATGACTTGCCTGTTGAATTACAAATGGAATAAATTTAGTTTCTGATCAATTTATAATTCTGTTTGATTTAACTTAATATACTATCTACTAACTATAAAATACTTCTATATTTACAAATCATGAAAAACATCATTTTTAATACACAATTAAGCACATTTGAAAAAGACGTAATTGCAGCATCAAATAAAACCCCCATTCTTCTTGATCTATGGGCTGACTGGTGCTCACCATGCCTTGTAATAGCGCCCATGCTGGAAAAAGCTCTTCTGGAATTTGACAATCAAATTTTACTGGCCAAACTTGAAGTTGATGAAGGAGATAATATGAAAATAGCCGGACATTATAAAGTCCGAGGTTTCCCAACTATCATACTATTTCAGTACGGCAATGAAGTTGCACGCTTTAGCGGTGCTAAACCTTTACAATATATAAGACAATTTATCGAACAAAATGCTGAGTTTTAGGCAACCAGAAAATTTCTCATACCCATTTACGGATGCTTTTATTTTTAAGTCCGCTTACTCATCATCTTTAAAATATTTTTTACTTATTCTTTGTGCTGTTTCTATAACTATTAGTCCTCATATATGTTTTGCTACTAAAAATCAGCAGGACAATCCGAAAACACCCGATCAAATTTATCAAAGCGGACTATCCGCTCACAATAATGATGATTCATTTACAGCGTTAATGGTCTGGTTACCTAATGCATTACTAAACAACCATGCTGATTCTCAATATATGATTGCCAATTTATATTTCAATCAGAAAAACCAGCGATATGATATTGACCAATCTATCTACTGGTATAAACGAGCCGCAACCCAGGATCACATCGAAGCCCAGAGCAAACTTGGTCATATCTACTGCGATGAGAAGCTGAATGTTATCAACTTAACTGAGGCAATCAAATGGCTTTCGAAGGCTGCACGCAACAACCATATCCTTTCACAGTTCACTCTTGCTAATCTCTACCTGACAGAAAATAAACACCTTAACCCTAAAAAAGCTGCCTACTGGCTGAATCAGGCTGCTAACAACAACCACACTGAAGCACAATATACCCTCGCTGAAATGTTTCGAACTGGCAGCCAGATTTTCAAAGATTTAAATAAGTCTTATGAACTTTATGACAAAGCAGCCGCTAAAGGTCATACCGATGCTCAATTACAACTTGCTCGTATCTATATGCAGGGAATTGGTCGTGACATAAATACGAAAAAGGCTTTCCAGCTATTCAATCAACTTGCGTTAAAAGGCAATCACGAAGCCCAGTATCACATGGGCAATTTTTATAAAGACGGAATTGAAGTCAAACAAAATTTTACCAAAGCATTTAACTACTATTCAGCGGCTGCCAAACATAATAATCCTGATGCACAATACCAACTTGGCAAAATGTATGTAAATGGTTATGGCACTCAGCAGAATTTTCATAAGGGTGTAGAGCTTTTTCTACAATCCGCCACCAAAGGCAACAAACTTGCCCAAATGGATCTTGGCGTTGCCTACTACACAGGCAAGGGTATCCCGCCCGATACACTAAAGGCCTATGCATGGTTTCATACGGCAGCTCGCCAGGGCGTGAAAAATGCTTATAAAAACCAGTCCCTTGTTTATGACAAACTTCTTAATGATGATAAAAATGCCGCTGTTTTACTAGCTAGTGAATATGCTGAAAAATACATCCTGCCAGACAAAGAAGCCAAATAAATTCAACTATTTACTTAATTATTAGCTACAACTCGAATTATGAGCCTGCTCACACATTTTGCAACAAACTCTACTAGACTTTAAAGACTGGTTAATTTCAGAGCCATAAAAGCCCTTTAAATATATGACACTACAATGCTCACATAAACGAGTGCTGCCCCACTCTCTTGCCTTAAGTATCGGACTGGGAATGGGTCTATGGATGATTACGGCCAGTGGATTTAACTCATCCCAAGTAGTAAATAACGTTGATAGCTCCCCACAAAAACGTAGCGCCAATCAACAGGCTATTTATGGCACTACCAACCAGACGCTGTTAGTACAACAAAGAGACTTATTTACAAAAGCTGAAAATGCCTTATCTAAACGCCAGTATCACGCTTTCGATACATACAGCAGCCAGTTAAAAAACTACCCCCTATACCCTTACCTTGTTTATCGCAAAATGCTTCGTCAGATAGGCCAACTAAGTAGAGATGAAATTGATCAGTTCTTTAACAGATACAGTGATAATCAACTGGCTGAACGCTTCAAATACAGTCTACTGAAATACTATGCTCGCCATCAGCGCTGGGATGATTATCTATATTACTATACTGAACAGGACAATACGTCACTTCAATGTCACCGGTTAACGGCGCTCATCAAAACCGGCAAAAAAAATGCGGCCCTTAAACTTGTTGAACCTTTATGGCTATCAGCTAGATCTCAACCATCTGTCTGTAACTATGCTTTTACAACCTGGCGCGAAGCTGGTTTCCAAACTCAACAACTGACCTGGAAACGTATTCAGCTTGCTATGGATAAAGGCAGAATTCATCTGGCCAAACATCTTGCCAAATCGCTGAATAAAATCGATCAGCAATGGGTCAACTTATGGATTCAGGCACATAGACAACCCCATGTAGTCATTAACAACCCTAAGCTCAAAATAACTCACCCCATGTCTAAACCTATTCTGCTTCATGCTATACGCCGTCAGGCTATCAAAGATGAAGATAAAGCCGTTACGCTCTGGCAAACAATTGCTAAGCAACATACCTTTACTACTGCAGAAAAATATAAAGTATATGGCCGAATAGGGCTAACCATGGCCAGAAGACACCATCCTGATGCTGAAAAATGGCTGGTACAAATACCATCCCAACATGCAACATCAGATGTTACAGAGTGGTTAATCAGAACCTCAATCAGACATGGTAACTGGGATCAAACCATTCAAACCATTGAATCAATGCCACCTAAACTTCAGTCAAACCTCCGCTGGCAATTCTGGTGGGCTTATGCCAACGAACAACTGGGCAATAAACTGGATGCGGAAGGTATTTACCACTACCTGGCCACCCGCCGTAGTTATTATGGCTTCATTGCAGCAGACCGATTACACCTGCCTTATTCATTTGAGAACAACCCCCTGGACATCAATCACCTGGATCTCGTAGAACTTTCATATCACTCTGAAGCCATCAGGGCCAGGGAGTTTTATGAAGTCAATAAATATACAGATTCTCGCCGAGAGTGGCATCAATTAGCACTAAAACTGGATAACAGAGAAAAACTGGTCGCTTCAAAACTCGCCCAGCACTGGAACTGGCATGATCGAGCAATAATCACAATGGGTAAAACCAAATACCGTGACGACATCGAACTTCGCTTTCCTCTACCACTAAAACAAAAAGTAACGAAATACTCTAAACGCAGTAATGTAGAACCCGCCTTAACCTATGC
>JAOUQA010000281.1 GCA_029879605.1 Gammaproteobacteria bacterium | reverse complement strand
TTATAGATATAGCGATGCCGAAAGGCAAATTCATGTTCTGTTGATTCCCTGTCCATCACCCATCCTGCAAATAGAGCTATAAATAAACCTCCGAGAGGTAACATAATACTTGCAGTTAAAAAATCTATCAGCTGGAATGGATTTTTCTGAAATATCTCTGCTTCAAACTCTACATCAGCTAGGACTGAAGTTAATATGTCCTCTAATGTCATCCCTGCCATTGAGAAGATAGTTGCAAAACCGACAAACCAGATAATTGTTCCTGTCCAGACCGTTGCATTAATACGACGTACACCTTTGCTCTCTATTAACCAGGCCACGGTGGGTTCAATTAATGAGATGGCTGAGCTTAATGCAGCCAAAAAGAGCAATACAAAAAAGAGTGTACCAATTAAAGTTCCTCCCTCCATACTACCAAAGGCTAAGGGTAATGTTTCAAATATCAAACCCGGTCCGGCAGCCGGATTAAGCCCGTTGGCAAAAACAAGTGGGAAAATTGCCAGCCCGGCCAGTAACGCAACCACCGTGTCCATCACAATAATAATTAGTGTCATTTGCCCGATAGAAACATGCCTGTTGAGATAAGAGCCATACATCATGATAGCGCCCATCCCAAGGCTTAATGTGAAAAATGCATGCCCCAGTGCAACCATCATCGGTTCCCAGGTAAAGATTTTTTGATCATCCGCATCCATCAGGTAACTGCCTGATTCATCACGCGCATAAAAAAACTTTTCAAAATCTGGTGTAAACATAAATTCAAGCGCTTTATCAAAACCACTGGAATTCATTGCATAGCCGACCAACAAAAGAAGCAGCACAAAAAGTGCAGGCATTAAAAAGATCACTGTTTTCTCAATACCACCTTTCACACCTTTGGCGACCGATAACATGGTTAATGCAATAAAGATGGTGTGCCAGGCAAGCAGTTTTTCTGGTTCTGACTCAAGTGAATGTAAAATTCCTTTTAAACCATCAGCGGTCTGCTGAGTAAAAATTCCCGAGCTTGCACGAAAACTATACGCCAGTACTTCCCCGGCAATAACACTGTAATAAGAAAGGATCAGGCACCCGGCAAGCATGCCACTCCAGCCTAACAAGCTCCAGGCCCGGCTGGAACCGGCTTGTTGTGACAATAACAACATGGTGTTAACTGGACTTTGTTTGCCGCGCCGCCCCAGGGCAATTTCTGAAAGCATAATGGGAAGACCGATCAGACATATGCATACAAGGTAAGCGAGGATAAACATACCACCCCCGTATTCACCAGTAATGTAGGGGAACTTCCATATGTTCCCTAATCCAACCGCCGAGCCTACCGCAGCCAGGATAAATGTCAGTCGACTCGACCATTCATGTTTCATTCAAGACATTCCTGTTAGCGCTAAACTTTGGCTTTCATCGTACTTCTCGATCCAGCTCACCACTTTTGAGTTTTGCCAGGTAACTGGCTAAAGCTTCCCTGACTTTGCCATGTAACATATACAAGCCTATAAAGTTAGGGAATGCCATAGCAAGAATGAGTAAGTCACTAAAGTCCAGGATATTACTGGCACTTGTAATTGAACCGAGTACAACAAAAATAACAAAAATTATTCGATATGCCATGGTTGAGCTTTCACCAAACAGGTATGTCCAGCAACGTTCACCATAGTATGACCATGCAATCATAGTACTAAAAGCAAACAGTACAACTGAAAGAGATAAAACTATTGGGAACCATGATATTGATTGTTCAAAGGCCGCTGAAGTCAGAGCAGCACCTTCTTTATTGGCAACCAGGTGCGCAGTTTCCGGGCTGTTATATACACCTGTGATGATAATAACTAAGGCTGTCATGGTACAGATGACGATGGTATCAATGAAAGGCTCCATTAAGGCAACAATCCCCTGGCGAACAGGATATTTAACTTTTGCAGTCGCGTGTGCAATCGCAGCTGAACCAATACCTGCTTCACTTGAGAATGCGGCACGCTTGAAACCCTGAACGAGTACACCAATTAAACCACCCATTCCAGCTGCCGGGGTAAAGGCTTCGGTAATAATTTTGCCAAACGCATCGGGAATCGCACTGGCATTGCTCAAAATGATCCAGAGGCAAGCCAGCACATAAATTGTCACCATGGTGGGTACAATGGCTTCTGCAGTGTGCGCAATACGCCGTATTCCACCGATAATAACCACTCCAACCAGTGAGGCCATAATTAATCCGTAGATCCAGGGTTGCTCAGCCAAAACAGGAATTTGAATTTTTACCGCTGTCAAAGATTGGCTGACCTGGAATGCATTACCCGCCCCCAGTGAACCACCAATGGTTAACACACAGAATATAATTGCCAGTACCTTACCTGTTTGTGACCAGCCTTTTTCAGCGAGGCCACGTGACAGGTATTCCATTGCCCCACCCATGATATGACCATCTGGTCGTACTTCACGGTACATTTGTGCCAGGGTGGCTTCAGTAAACTTGGATGTCATTCCGAGGAAGCCAGCAACAATCATCCAGAATGTGGCACCTGGTCCACCAATCATAATGGCGATGGCGACACCGGCAATATTACCCAATCCAACCGTTGCCGATAATGCGGTAGTGAGTGCCTGGAAAGGTGTCACTTCACCTTGCGCACCCGGTACTGCGTATTTACCCCGTAAGATCAGGTATGCATGACGAAACATTCGCAGGTTTATAAAATTCATACGTATTGTCAGAAATACGGCCCCCACGACCAGCCAGGCAACGATAAAAGGCATATTGGCCTCACCCGGCATCACATCGTAGAAAAAAACGGCTGCTAAGTAGCCATTTATTTCCCCAAAAATATCATTTAATGTCGTTGAAGAATTTGTTTCAGCGGCCATAACCAGTGAACTCGACAGCATAAAGAGCAGGGTTAAGATAAACTGTTGACTAAATCGAAAAAGCTGGAAGTGATTTTTATTATTTGTCTTGTTGTCCAATTTTTCTCCCCTTTATTAAGAATGTGGCGCTACAGGTATAAAGTTCAGTCTTTGCTGATATACATTGAAATATTATTGTTTACTATACCTTATTATTAGATAACTTCTGCAGGGGCTCAAGACTAAAACTGCCAGATCATCGATTTGTCTGTATAATTGCGACTATGGCTAAATCTAAAAAAGACAAGAAATCACACTCCAACACCATCGTGCTGAATAAAAAAGCACGTCACGACTTTATCCTGGAAGATCGTTTTGAAGCCGGCATCGTTTTAGAGGGCTGGGAAGTAAAAAGCCTGCGAGCAGGTAAGGTACAGATTCGTGATAGCTATGTTTTTATCAAGAATAATGAAGCCTGGTTAAGCTCTACCGTTATTACACCACTAGAAACAGCCTCGACACATATTCACCCAGAACCTCAACGTGTGCGTAAATTGTTACTTAATCGTGATGAAATTAATAAACTCGTTGGTGCCGTTGAACGTAAAGGCTATACCCTGGTTGCAACTGCCATGTACTGGAAAAAAGGTCGTGCCAAGCTTGAAATTGCACTTGCAAAAGGCAAGAAAGAACATGATAAACGCGCCTCAGAAAAAGATCGCG
>JAOUQA010000024.1 GCA_029879605.1 Gammaproteobacteria bacterium | reverse complement strand
CCCTGCTCCGTTAATTCTTGAGGGCGCACATTATACCAAGCTTTACATCTTATGCAGAAAAAACCCCGTTATAAATCCCAAAAGATGTAGCCTGGGGTCTTATACAGAAAAAATCTCGCCAGGTGACCACATACAGCAACCTGGACACATTCTCAATGCGCCTTATTTCGTCATATTTAAGGTCACTTTAACTCGACGATTTGCTGCCCGGCCCCTTTCAGTATAATTAGTCGCCACTGGCTTGCGCTCACCAAAGCCTTTTAACACTACCCTGCCAGCCGGAACTCCCTTTGAAACCAGAAAGTCTTTAACCGACTGAGCTCGTTTTCTTGATAAACGATGATTGTAATAACGGCTACCAATCGCGTCCGTATGACCTTCTACCACTATTTTGATATTTTCGAACTCCCTGGCATAAAGGGCCGGATTTTCCAGGATCTGCCGGGCCTGCTCAGTTAGACCTGATTTATTCAAATGAAATGTGACAGTGGATACTCGCAAATCATCAAAGCTGTAGGGCAATAAGTCGCTGATACATTTCTGGAAGCCTGGTAAAACCTCACGAAAACGCACGGGAGACAGGGCTACACTGACATCATCACGCCGGTCAGCCCAGTCCTTATAATGCAAAACAGCAAACATACCTGCATCCAGCTCATATAAAATTCTTAATGCTATGGCATGGGTTGCATAAATAGGCGTCTTACCCGCACTAACTGAAAACTCACCAATATCCCTGGGTTTCACCGCCTGTTTCCAGAAAGATGGCACCGATGCCATACTTGCCACACCATCCTGCATCGGTGGTTGCAGAACATCAAGACTAAATACAAGCTCACCATTAGATGAATGCACAAAATTACCCTGGCCATAACGAGGTATAGGGTGACTCAATTGGCAACGAACTGGCGAAGCATGCAAAGTCCAGCGTGACTCAGCAAAACTTGCCTGGAATTTCTGATTTGCCTGGGCGAGACCCACAATAAGAAACATCAACACATGAAAGACGGTTTTAATCATAAGTTGTAAAAGCCTTAATAGCTTTACAACTTAGCGACAAACAACCTGGAAACTTTAATCAAAAGGCGTATAGCGAATTTCTAATATTGAATAAATGATTTCCCCTTTTGGACTAACGACAACAACCTCATCACCTTCATGTTTTCTCAACACCGCCCTGGCAACAGGCGAATCCATACTAATATACAAAGGGTCGACATCAAATTCATCAGGTCCAACAATACGATAACGCACAACTTCAGCGGACTCATTTTCCAGCGCTACCCATGCACCAAAAAATACCTGTTTTTCATTATCCGGCGACCGATCAACAACAATTAATTCATCAAGACGTTTTGACAAATAACGTACGCGGCGATCAATTTCACGTAATTCTTTTTTTCGATAAATGTATTCAGCATTCTCTGAACGATCACCTTCAGCAGCGGCTTCAGACAATGCCCGGGTTACTTCGGGGCGTTTTGTGCGCCATAGATAATCAAACTCATCTACCAGCTTCTGTTTTCCTTCCGGCGTGATGTAATGCGAACTTTTTGGTGATGGAGGCCTGTATCTACCCATACGTGATGCAATGTGAATTTCCTGGTGATATCAGTCTGTATCTACCGATAAAAACAAAAGGGCGCCTTAGCGCCCTGGAATAACAAAAGAAGTTATTATTATTATCCTGGTTACTGATATTTCTATCAGTTAAATTAATTTTGCTCGTAACACTGAATAATGTCTTTTACCAGACCACTACGAACAATATCCTCATGATAAAACTCGTGTACGTATACTCCCTCAATTCCACCCAGTCTGTCAATAGCATCTCGCAATCCCGACTTACAACCTATATCTGACTGTCGAATATCACCATTCACAACAACCCTGCAGTTCTCTCCTATTCGCGTTAAAAACATTTTTAATTGCATCTGTGTGCAATTTTGCGCCTCATCAAGCACAACAAATGCATCATTAAATGTTTTTCCCCGAAGATATGCCAGTGGGGAAACAACAATCCTGTCATTCTTAATTCCACACTCAACCACGCCTTTACCCAGACGATCAATAAGACAGTCTCTAAATGCGTCAAAATAAGGGTCAAATTTCTCCTGTAGATCGCCAGGCAGAAAACCCATATTTTCGCCTGCTTCAACAGCTGGTCGACTAATAATAATACGATCTATACGCCTGCTTTCAAGCTCTTCAGCAGCTAGCGCACCCGCACAATAACTTTTTCCTGTACCTGCAGGCCCAATACCAAATGTTAATTTATTTGATTTTATTCCTGCTATATATTGTGACTGGGATTTTGTACGTGCTTTGAAGGGTTTTGAAGGGGGAGGGGAAGTTAGCTGCGCATTTAAGTATGCGTTATGAGTATTTATATCAACGACAACTGAATTATTTGAGCCTCGTTTGCGTGATGTTCGCATCGCCTTTTTTCTGGCTACATTTTTTTTAGCCATATAAATTCACCTTTTGTTAAAATCTTATTTGATAAAAATGGCCTACTAACCTGGGACACATAAAGAATTAATAGCATTCTAAATATTGGACTCATGTTTTCTCATACCATTTTTATGATTTAGTTACCAAATGGTCAATCCTGCTTAAAAAAAACTATTTCACCCCCTTTATTAAAATTTTAAATAACATTTAGTAACACTTATAGAAGATAGCGCCACATGGGTCAAGTAATTATTTATAAAACCTGACTTTCTCAAAAAATCCTTTACTTATATATTCTGCAATGCTATTTTTAAAGGCCGTCTCCGAAATAATTCAACATTTCTTCACGCACTTAACAATTTTATCTTGGTTTCTTTCTTCTATCTTCAAATAACTCAATTTTAAGATACCAACCTAAAATACCCAGCACTGTTAATAAAATACCAACAAACAAAACAATTATCATAATAATGAACAACAGGCGTATCTCATTCATAACATACTTTTTGACATGGCTTGTTGAAGCAAGATCAAGCTCTTTTTCTTTTTTAAACAATAGCAAATTGGCTTTCTCTGCACGTAACCGCTCTATTTCATATGATGAATATGAAATGCCATCAGCTACAACATCACCACTCACATTATCTTCCTGCCCTACTGCCTGCAGAGCCTTTTCAATATGCTTTAGCTCATCATTAATAGCATCAACTTCCATGGATGTCCTGACTGCATTTTCATAGGTATTAACAACTGAAATTTCATATTGATTTATTTTTACCCAGGCATATAAAACTGAGATAACAACAATTAAAAAACCCAGGATTGCTAAAACTCGGTAAAGACGTATCGCGCTTGGCATGAGTAATGCCATATTAGTTATCCTCCTGATATTTCATTTTTAAAATTATATTTTTATTTGCTCGCATCGAATGCCAGCTTACACCAATGCTTCATGTTTTTAATTGAAAAATTTTCTCTATTTTCTTCAGGCCAGAATGGATCAAAACTCACCCAGCTCTCACCCAGTTCAGCAATAATTTCGCCGCCTTTTACTAATGCGTCTTTTATTCCCTGCTCTGGCAATTTATACATTAATCCACTCATACCTATTGCAGCAGCAAACATCACACCCTCGGATGTATGCACAATATAGTAAGCATGGTTATCGGTATCAGGACAATAAAAATGAATATCTGACAGGCCCTCAGCAGATTTGATTAACAAATCGACTATATCTGCATGTGCTGATGGCTGATATCGCTTAAGAAAAGCAATCATTTCCCTGTTTTCCAGCCTGTTTAACAGACCATCAAATTCTTCCACAGGACCAGACAGGCTCATATCTCACCTCCCATACTTCACATCATCTTAGTATGATTATGGTCAGAGTATAAACAAACATCAAATGATTCAACAGGAATGAGTTCAACTATTACAAATTTGTGCAGAATTAATCGACCAGTCGTTTAAACAGGCGTTCTGCAACAGCAATAGCATTATTAACGTCCTTATCGAGCACATTAAAATGCCCCATTTTACGCCCCGGACGAGCATCTTTCTTACCATACAAATGCAGTTTCACGCCTGGTTCAGATAATAAGACAGACCAGTCAGGATCCCATAAGTCACCCAGCATATTCACCATCACTACGGGAGAAACCAGTCTTGCATCTCCTGGCGGTAATTCACAAATAACCCGTACCTGCTGCTCGAATTGCGAAGTCACACTGGCATCCTTGGTGTAGTGACCGCTATTGTGTGGCCGCGGTGCCATTTCATTAAAAATTAACTGTCCATCATCTGTAATGAAAAACTCCACAGCAAGCACACCAACATAATTTAAGGCTTCGGCCAGCTTGATTGTCTTCTCAATCGCCTGATCTTTCAGCTCATCGACTACCCTGGCAGGCACAATTGACTGATGTAGAATACCATTTCTATGTTCATTTTCAGCCGGCGAATAAAACTGAATCTCACCTCGAGAATTTCTTGCCAGTAAAACAGAAATTTCTTTTTTCAACGCCATTTTCTTTTCAAGCACAGCTTCAACACCCGCCATACTTCTATACGCATCTTCTGCCTGCTGAAGATTATCAACTACAAACTGGCCCTTACCGTCATACCCCAAAGTTGCTGATTTTAGAATAGCGGGGAACCCGACCACCTGGCTCGCCTGCTGCAAATCTTTTTCACTATAAACAGCGGCAAAAGGCGCAGCAGCTATACCCTGGGCTTCAGCAAAATTCTTTTCTTTAATTCGATTCTGGGCAATCTTTACCACATCTGGCGATGGATGGACCGGCTTTTTATCCAGCAGGTACTGCAGACTATCCGCAGGAACATTTTCAAACTCAGTGGTAATCACATCACATTGATCCGCCAACTGATCCAGTGCCGCCTTATCTGTGTAATCAGCCTTAATATGACCATCAGCAATACGTCCAGCAGGACTTGAGGGATCAGGATCCAGCACTATAGTCTGATAACCCATGGTACGGGCAGCCACACAGAACATACGACCCAGCTGACCGCCACCCAGAACACCCAATGTAGAACCCGGTAAGATCATTATTCGACCGGGGGTAATTCCATCGCCAGTACCGCATCCTGCTGATCTGCACGAAAATCTGCCAGTTTTTCAGCCAGCTTAACATCCTGAACTGCCAGGATTGAAATCGCATACAGAGCTGCATTGGCGGCTCCAGCCTCACCTATCGCAAACGTTGCTACTGGCACACCTTTTGGCATTTGCACAATAGATAGCAATGAATCCATACCTTTTAAATAACGTGATGGTACAGGTACACCCAGTACTGGCACAGTAGTCTTGGCTGCCAGCATACCCGGTAAATGAGCTGCACCTCCGGCACCTGCAATAATACAACTCAAGCCTCTTTCCCTGGCTGTCGCTGCATACTCAAATAACAATTCGGGTGTTCTATGCGCGGATACAACACGTGCCTCATACTCAACACCAAAAGCGTCTAACTGATCTATAGCATGCTGCATGACTGGCCAGTCACTATTACTGCCCATCACCACACCCACTTTCATATTTGCCATCTCATCAACCTGTATTGCGGCCAGAACCGGAGAAAACGGTCTATTTTATATGAATCTTTATTTTTTTACGAACCAAATTAGTCTACCCTATTATTCTAAATACAATAAATTAAAAGTTAGCAATAGAGATGGAAAAGATATTAATCACCGGTGGCGCTGGTTTTATAGGCTCACATACAGCAGATTTACTTATGGAACAGGGCATACCTGTCAGGGTACTGGATAACCTGTCATCAGGTCACCGACATAATTTACCTGACCAGCACCCATTACTGGAATTCATTGAAGGTGACATCTGTGATGCCGACACGGTAAAAAATGCCATGAAGGATGTTAGCCACTGTCTGCACCTGGCAGCCCAGGTTTCAGTTGTCGCATCCCTGGAAGACCCTGAATTTTCAGCTCAACAGAATATTCTGGGCTTTGTAAATGTAATGGAAGCTGCACGTAACAACAATGTTAAAAGACTGGTCTATGCGTCATCAGCAGCAATTTATGGCGAACCACCTAAATTACCTCTGGATGAAAACCTGGATGTCAAACAACTATCACCCTACGGGCTGGAAAAACAGATTAACGAACTTTACTGCGATCTTTATCATCGCTTATATAATTTTTCTTCTCTGGGAATGCGTTTTTTTAATGTCTATGGCCCAAGACAGGATCCTAAATCACCCTATGCAGGCGTTATCGCCCTGTTTGTTGATCGCATAACAGCCAATCAGCCAGTCACAGTATTTGGTGATGGCAAGCAAACCCGGGATTTTATTTATGTACGCGATGTCGCACGTACAAATATCGCTGCATTGCAAAATAGCTACCAGGGTGCATGTAATGTAGCCACGGGGAAACAGACATCCCTGCTTGACCTGATCAACACCCTGTCAGAACTGACTGGCAACCAGACAGATGTCAGTTTTGATGAGCCGCGAACCGGTGACATTGTTCATTCCCTGGCCAATCCTGAACGGATGAACAAAGAACTCAATATAATTGCTGATACCCATCTAAAAGATGGCCTCAACAAACTACTAAAGTCGATTCAATAAATAGCTGCTTCACCATAACTACAAACTATCAAAATAAATAACAACCGATCTAAAATACTGGTCACAATAATTATTTCATACCATGCTCACCACTTTAGTACTGTTGCTTTAATTAATATAAAGCTCAAACCAGCGAATAAAAAATAAATAGCGCTGGAACTACAAAACAAACAGGTTTACTTAATTTCTTGCCATCCATGCTAAAAACCCTTAACCCAACATTCGCTGATATTTATAAAATTAATTCAGCCCAAGAATAAATACCACCGCAAAAAACAATATATTATTAATTAATGACAAAACATATAAAATACTACACAAAATCAATAGATATTAATATAAAATATAAATATATCAATGATATAGATATATTTATTTATACAAATTCTATATCTAAAGACCTTGTTAGCCGTATTATTTATCATTAAAAATACTTATTATTTATATTTTTTAACTTTTTACGCTTTAATTTCAAGAAAGATTCAGGCTATACTAGCCGGCCGGCGTAACTAAACGCATTATCTCCCCAGAGGTTACAGTTATGGACACCAAATCAATAGACCAGCACACGAAAGCCGTCCAGGGACTCAAGATAGCGCATAACTCTGCAAGGACTATATTCCCTGCCTCAGATGGTCTCGCATCATTACAAAAATCAACTCTCTCCCTTATGAATAGCAGTAATAAAAAATGGGGCTTCTCCAGTTCCTCATTACGTGTTGAACGACAAAAAATCAATCATAACACCTGGAAGTTAACTGTTCAGAATCCCAGAACAAATGAAAAAATACTCGAAGTAGAAGGATCTGGCGACTCACTGTTTGCAAATGAAGATCACCTTGCCAGAATGGCTGAAGCAATTACACAGGAAAAATTAAAAATCACTACTAATTTTGATTAAACCATCAAAATCAATATGTTAGATCACAACGCAAGATATATATCAGATTTTTCTTACATTGATTTCAGTGTTTGATGATAGCGTATAACGATGATTTATTTTTATAATCTCATAATCTCTTAAAGCAAACTTCATGTGATATTAAAATGATGCAAAAACTCGACAACCTGATTCAGGAAATAATTGAATTTGGCAATACCATTTCATACAACACAAACCTGGAAGACATCAATGTCCAGAATGCATGTAATCTATTTAATAACTACCTGAGCTGGCAGTTCAACGAATTAAAAGAAGAACTAAAAACCCAGGGCTCAGAACTGGAAATCAAGCTTGTTACCAATGAATTAAATAAACTCTGTAGCTTAATTAAGCACAATGAACTAGCCACTGAGCCACAGTTCAACTGGTTCCAGAATCTACTACAATATTGCACAGATACACAGCAAAATAAAGCTGTCGTAATCTAATAGATTTTTTATAGCTGCTTTATTAGACCTGCCGATCAATATCACCTTATAATATGCATTTCCGATAAATAAAGTGAATAAACACCATGTCTATACAAGCTCAGAAAGTTGTAACTATTAATTACACCCTGAAAAATGATGCCGGTGAAACCATCGATGCATCTAACGATAATAGTTTCTGCTATTTACATGGTGCAAATAATATCATCCCTGGCCTGGAGGATGCATTAGCAGGTAAAACATCAAATGAAAAATTCAGTATCGTCATACCACCTGAAGATGCATATGGCGAATACAACCCTGCCATTCAACAAGTTGTAGATAAATCCATGTTTGGCGATGAACAGGTTGAAGTCGGCATGCAATTTCACGCACAGGCTGATGACGGCAATTTAATAATGATCACTATTGCTGAAGTTAATGGTGACCAGGTTACAATCGATGGAAATCACCCTCTAGCAGGTGTTACCCTGCATTATGACATCCATGTTGTTGATATACGTGATGCCACATCAGAAGAACTTGAACATGGCCATGTGCATTCCCATGGTCATTCCTGTGAACACTAATTATTTTAAACATCTGATCTGATATCTCAAACGACTGGTTTTCAACGCCGGGTTTAGACCCGGCATTTCTATCAGGCGTTTCCTTAATTGTCGGCTATTAACTTTATCCTTTACAAAAACACCGACAAAATTCTCATTAAAAATCGTTGTTAACTGAAAAATAGACTGAAATCTTTTATTGATTCTTTCATTAGTTATTGCTGAACATTTCATTAATTCATCTTTACTCACAAAATTTCTCACCACAACCCCATCATTCGATAGATGTTTTAGCAACTTGCTAAACCAGACCCCATTTGCTTTTATAACTGACACAGGCTCTCCATCTTTCTCTGCAAACAGATCCTCAATAATCAAATCGAATTTTTCGCCCCTGTAATTCTTAACCCAGCTTAATGCATCATCCTGGTACAAATGAATATCCATTCCCTTTACATTAAAAAAGTTTCGTGCAATTGTTAAATGCACCGGATTCAGTTCCACCCCTACAATTTTTTCTGGCTTAACAAAACACCTCAACAAATGAATCACGGCACCTCCGCCAACACCCAGAACCAGAACTCGTTTAATTTTATTTTTCGCATAAAAGAAAGCAGGTAGCATTAACAAATCCCAGACATGCCCTGTCAAAGGTTGCTCTGGATTATACTGGGTATGAAACACACCATTGGTATATAAGCGCAAAGTTTTCCCTGCACTCCGCACCTCATATACATCACCGTTTATACTGCTTTTCCAGATAATCGCCATAACATTACTCTGATTAATGTTATTATATTTTAACTTGATATTAATTAAATATGTGCTTTTGTATTAAGTAGAAAACAAAAAATCAGACAGGGAAAATAGATGACAAATGCCATTGTAGAACCCAGCTTTCGTGAAAGTGTTGACCTGATGGTTGACCGTGCCATAGCCGTCATGGAACTGGATGAAGGAACTGCCAATGCAATTAAAACCTGTAATGCAGTGTTACAGGTTAAATTCCCGGTCAAAATACGTGGCAAAATTGAAGTCTTTACAGGCTGGCGTGCTACTCATAGCACCCATCGCTTACCCTCAAAAGGCGGCATACGTTACGCACCTTATGCAAATCAGGATGAAGTTGAAGCACTTGCAGCACTGATGACCTATAAATGCGCCATTGTAGATGTGCCTTTTGGTGGATCTAAAGGCGCGCTATTGATTGATCCCAACCAGTATGATCGCGATGAACTTGAACTAATCACTCGACGTTTTTCACTTGAGCTCATTCGTAAAGGATTTTTAAGTCCATCTACTAACGTACCGGCACCTGATGTAGGCACAGGCCAGAGAGAAATGGCCTGGATTGCTGACACATATAAACATATTTATCCTGATGATATTAATTATGTTGCTTGTGTTACCGGCAAACCCATACATCATGGCGGCATACAAGGTCGTATAGAAGCCACAGGTCGAGGGGTACAATATGCTATTCGTGAATTTTTTCGCCACCCTGAAGATGTCAAACAGGCACATATGAGTGGAACGCTGGATGGCAAATCCTGTGTTATCCAGGGACTGGGTAATGTTGGCTACCATGCTGCCAAATTTTTATCCGAAGAAGATGGTGTAAAAATTACAGCTATTATTGAACGTGATGGTGCCCTGATTAATGATGCAGGTATTAATATCGAAGATATATACCAGCATATACAGAATCACCACACTATAAAAAATTTTCCCGGTGCAGTTTATGAAGAAAATGGCATGGCAATACTGGAAAAAGACTGCGATATCCTGATACCTGCCGCACTGGAAAGTCAGATCACACTGGAAAATGCGGCTCGTATTAATGCACGATTAATTGTAGAAGCTGCCAATGGCCCGATTACCTATGGTGCAGATGAAATCCTCAACAAAAAAGGCATCACTATTATTCCCGATGCCTATGCCAATGCAGGAGGGGTTACCGTTTCCTATTTTGAATGGATTCGCAACATCTCACATATTCGTTTTGGTCGTATGCAAAAACGTCATGATGAATTACGGGGTCAACAGATGGCTGCTATGCTGGAGGAAGTAACCGGTGCCAAAGTATCAGATAATATTCGAAATACTGTAACACGTGGTGCTGATGAACTTGACCTGGTGCGCTCAGGCCTGGATGACACAATGCGTATAGCCTACCAGCAAATACGCAATACTCTTGAAAATGAAGCAAATATTCATGACCTTCGTACGGCCTGCTATGTTACTTCGATTCGTAAAATTGCCCGTTCGTATCTGGATGTTGGTATTTATTAATATGTCAGAGCTGGATACAGATAATAACTACACTCATGAATAATAGACCGCATCATCAGCGGTAATTTCTTCCAGCCTATAACCCCTGCGCTCTGCATTCTTCCTTCTATCCTCAGCGATGACCATACCATCACTGTCTACCAGTGGAAATTCTGCCATAACATCCCACCGACGACGATCTTCAATACGCTCACGCTGATCAAAAATCAAACTACTCATTGCAATACTCCTGATTCCATAACACTACTCCAGTACACATATGATACCACTACCTCCCCCATATGAGGTAACCATTATTTTGATACTTGACGATCCTTCATTTGTTCTCTATTCTTTCTCGAAAGAGAACACTTAGAGAACCTTATGCTGACCGATAGCCAAAGAAAAACCCTGGACTTTATCTGTCATTATGTAAATCAGCATGGTTATGCACCCAAACTTCAGGAAATTGCTACTGGCATTGGCATCCAGTCACGAGGCGTTGTTCACCGCTATGTACAGGCCCTGATCAACGAAGGCTACCTGACGAATATACCCGGTCGCCACCGCGGCCTGCAACTGACAGAATCCATACAACATTCAACTATCCCGTTACTGGGTAAAATTGCTGCTGGCCAGCCCATTGAAGCAATTTCAGGTCATGAAATTAACCTGGCAGATTTTTTTATGGGTCCCGGTCGCTTTGCTCTCAAGGTTCAAGGGGAATCGATGATAGATGCGGGCATTCTGGATGGCGATATTGCAGTCATAAAACAACAATATGAAGCTCGAAATGGCGACATCGTAGTTGCATTGATCGACAATGAAGAGGCAACACTAAAAACCTTTCAGCGCATGGATCAACATCACATCAAACTGATTCCAGCTAATAAATATATGCAGGCCATGATCTATGGAGCAGAACGTGTGCAGATACAGGGCATCCTGATTGGTTCACTGCGACGCTATCCAGTATCATGAATGCAACACCATCTGCCTGCCCTGTTCACTGGGAGCGCGCCATTGCCCTGATTGATATGGATGCATTTTTTGCTTCGGTAGAAATGTATGACTTCCCCGAACTACGCGGCCAGCCCATTGCCATTACTAACGGCCTGCAGGGCACCTGTATTATCACCTGCTCCTATGAAGCTCGTGCTTACGGCATTAAAACCGGTATGCGCCTGAAACAGGCTTATCACCTCTGCCCCCATCTAATTCAACGCCCTGCCCGCCCCGATGCCTATGCCCGGGTATCCACCCGGATCATGGAAGCCATCAGTTGCATTTGCCCTGATATGGAAATTTTTTCGGTGGATGAAGCCTTTATTGACATGACCCCCTGTCAGCAACTGTATGGTTCCCCGGTACGTATTGCACAGCTGTTAAAACAGGCCGTTTTTGACGCTTCGGGCCTGCTTTGCTCAATTGGTGTCAGCGGCGATAAAACCACGGCCAAATATGCTGCCAAACTCAACAAACCCAATGGATTCACCATCATCCCCCCCTGGGAAGCACGACAACAGCTACAGCCTGTGCCCGTTACTGAACTCTGTGGTATAGCCAGTGGAATTGGCAATTTCCTGGCTACCCATGGGGTACAACACTGCAGTGATATGGAGAAGCTACCCATCAGCGTCCTGGCACGACGC
>JAOUQA010000280.1 GCA_029879605.1 Gammaproteobacteria bacterium | reverse complement strand
CCCTGAAAAACAGGAGCGCGTATTAAAGCGACAAGTTGACCCTGAGTCAAGCCAAAAGCATAAAAAAGCCCACACAACATGGGCTTTCCTGCCTGCCTGCTTCATACCTAGCTGGTAGGAGGGACAAATTCCTTTGGTGCTTCGCTACCTTCATCACTGAAAAAATACTTTTCCATCTGCTCTTCCAGGAACTTACGTGCCTTGGGCTCAATGGGAGTCAGGCGATATTCATTAATCAGCATTGTCTGGTGTTTTAACCAGGCTGCCCATGCCTCTTTAGAGACATTATTGTATATTCTTGCTCCCAGGTCCCCTGGATAAGGCGGTAAATCAAGGCCTTCAGCCTCTTTTGCCAGTTTTATACACTGCACCATACGTGCCATAGTTATTCCTCACTCAATCGACTCAAAAGGGTTTTGACCGGCGCAGCCAGGCCACGCTGATCAGGCTGGCTGGTGTTATACCAGACTATGCGCTCGTCTTCCATCACACATTGTCCGGGGTCTTTGATTTTCATCTGGCAGGGCAGGATGTCAAAATGGTAATGACTGAAGGTATGGCGAAATAACGCCCCTTCCTTAACGGCTTCGACACTGAACTGCCATTGCTGCTGACAATAGGCCATCACATCTTCATCCATATCGACCTCCGGAAAGCTCCAGAGTCCTCCCCAGATACCTGCTGACGGTCTTTTTTCCAGCAAAACCTGGTTTTTATCATTCAGTAATATCAGCATACGTGCTGATTTCACGGGCATCTTTTTCCGAGGCTTTGGCGTTGGCAAATCAGCTACTCGCCCCTGTTTACAGGCCACACACTCAGATTGCAAGGGGCAGTTTTCGCAATCAGGTTTACTACAAGTACACAGAGTTGCACCAAAATCCATAATGCCCTGGGTATAGTCAGCGACCTGCTCCCCCGGGGTGTGTTGTTCCGCATAGTCCCAGAGCTGCTGCTGCACGCTGGTCTTACCTGGCCAGCCTTCTACTCCATGATAACGAGCCAGTATTCGCTTCACATTGCCATCGAGAATCGCATAAGGCTGATAACAGGCCTGGGCCAGAATTGCCCCGGCAGTAGAACGACCAATACCGGGTAAAGCGAGCACCTCATCAAATACCTGCGGGAATACTCCCTGGTGCTGCTCACAGACTTGTTGTGCGGCTCGGTGCAGGTTCCTGGCTCGTGCATAATATCCCAGCCCGGACCAGTGATGCAGAACCTCATCCTCACTCGCATCTGCAAGGATCTCGATATCGGGGAAACTGGCCATAAAACGCTCAAAATAGGGAATGACGGTCACCACCTGGGTCTGCTGTAACATAATTTCTGATACCCAGACCCTGTAGGGGGAACGATTCACCTGCCAGGGCAGTCCTCGGCGACCATGTACCTGGTACCAGTCCAGGATCTGCTGACTAAAATAATCATTCGCCACCAACCACAACCTCTTAATTATTTCTGCTCATAGAATATTGTGCTTCAATCCCGCGGCCGAAGCGTTACAATAAGGTAAAACTGGAATGTAACAATGACCATACTTGATCGCATTAAAAATATCTATTACAGCCTGCCACTGAAAATCAAAAAAGCACCCGGCTTCACTCTTCCTCAACATGACTGGGCGACCGGGCTGGTATCAGGATCTTTACTGGTCGTACTTGTACTGATGATGATTCTTGGGTTTAT
This sequence comes from Gammaproteobacteria bacterium, assembly GCA_029879605.1. Classification (GTDB taxonomy): domain Bacteria; phylum Pseudomonadota; class Gammaproteobacteria; order SZUA-229; family SZUA-229; genus JAPHQX01. Next base: position 1,888 of record JAOUQA010000280.1, on the reverse strand, counting down.
CTGGAATAATGAACCGGATGCATTTGATGTTATTGAAAATGCCGACGCGATGGCTCAGCAACATAATGAATCAAAGGTCACAGGTTATATCACCACAGCAACCCTGATCAAAACCGCGGATATTTTGTTGCACAAACCTGGGGGCTACCTGACCAATGACGTCATGCCCCCCAGCCTGTTTATGGACAATATTCCCAACTGGGAATTTGGCGTCCTGGTACAGATTCGTGATTTATCCCGTGCCATGCGAAATGATATCAGTCGCTCACAGTCTCAATCCATAGAAGATAAAGACCTGATCGTGGCTGAACCAAGACTACATTTCGATTCTGACTCGTGGATGATCCCCGCAACTGAAACTGAATATAAAAAAGCCATTCAGGCACTTGAATCATATTTACATCGCCTGAGTGATAGCAACGAGCAGGATGGCCAGTTTTATGCCAGGGCAGACAACCTGAGTGACTGGCTGGCCCTGGTGGAAAAACGTCTTGGCAGTCTTTCTCAGCGTCTCAGTGCCAGCGTAGGCCAGGCACGGATTAATACGGATTTATCCGGTGATGCTGAGGCACAACAATCCACACCTACACCCAAAATTGTTGAGCTTAAAACCCCCTGGATGGAAATTGATGATATTTTTTATGAAGCTCGGGGTAGCGCCTGGGCACTCAGTCATTTTCTTAAAGCCATTGAAGTCGATTTTCAGAAAATTCTTGAAAAGAAAAATGCACTGATTAGCCTGCGACAGATCATCCGCGAACTTGATGCAACCCAGGATACAGTCTGGAGTCCGGTTATACTAAATGGTGGCGGCTTTGGTTTCTTTGCCAATCATTCACTGGTGATGGCAAACTACATTTCACGCGCCAATGCTGCAGTTATTGATTTGCGCATACTAATGTCACAAGGCTGACAGCGTAATCAAAAAAATCATTCCTGCACTGACTATTCAAGCACTACCCTTACCTTATCTCCCGGATAAATACGATGAGGATTTTTTATTTTACTAAGCCGGGCAAGCTCGGGGTAACGATATGGGTCTTTTATATAGCGACTGGCAATAGCCCATAACGTATCCCCTTTTACAACACAATGAATAACCTCATGCTTCTCAACATCGTTATCTCGCACTGATAACGAAGCCTGTTCTTTATTTCTAACAAAATCATTATCCTGATTGTTATCGATATTAATGACAACTATACCGTGCTCTCTTTTTATCTGCACTGAACCCGGCTCACTCACTGAACTGATTTCTATATTATTTTTATCTCCATCTTCGTTGACTATCAGAATTTCTTTATTTGTTACACTTTCATGAATATCCGCTTTCTCAACTAATGAATTCCTGCCTGAATCCCTGGTGATATTTATATAACCCGAAACAATAAATGCCATACAGATAATCACTACAACACCTACCAGCCAAAGATAATATATATCCGAATCTGAATTTATTTTCACATAAGAAACACCTGGTTTTTCATGATTAATACCAGCCAGATCCTCAACAGAACTTACAACTGAATTAAACGACCCTTGATTATTTATTTCTACCGCAGCAACAATATTTGAACTATTTTCTTCTCCACCATCATCCAGACTTATTTTAATTGCCTCTTTTGTCGCCACTGACAGGTCATCATTATTAAAACTTTTGATTGCTGATTTCTGCTCGTTTTTTGTTTCACATTCATTCTGATTACGAACCGGGCCCAATTTTTCTTGCGAATAATCTGAGCTTCTTTCACCATAACCAGGCGGGCTATCACATACTGCGCCAGTTGCCTGGCAGGCTGTTGGCGGGGAACCTTTCTTGACCAATTTTTTTATATCTATACTGTTATTTACAGGCAGTACCTGTTTATTGCTGACATCTACATCTCTG
>JAOUQA010000023.1 GCA_029879605.1 Gammaproteobacteria bacterium | reverse complement strand
AGCAAACTGTCACCCCCTTCAATAACCCAGTCACGTCTTTCATGGGGTGTTATATGAATCTTGGACTGAATATCAACAGTACCGTCACGTCGACATAGATAAGCATTATTGTTCAAGTTATCACCCGACACTGCCGGCATACTACCCGCAATAATATTAATATTATAAGTCACGGCAAACTGCGAAATTTCCTCAACAATACGATCAGCATAGGTGGCAAGAAAACGGATAGCATCATACTGGTTATGATGTTCACCTATACCCATCAGCGGCACGTTAAAAAACTCCGGGAATAAAACAAAATCAGCCTGGTATGCCGACATTGAATCAACAAAATATTCCACCTGGTTAAGCCATGCTTCAAATGAATCGGTTAACCGCATTTGCCATTGCACTATACCAATACGCACCGCCGTTTTACGAATATCATCTACGGTACTTACTTCAGGCTCATAAAGAATATTGCTCCATTCAAGCAAGGTAGCATAACCCAGAGATTTTGTATCTTCTGGCATATAGCCCTTCATTAAACGCTTTACTTCAAAATCGTTCGCTAGCTGAAAACTAAGAATGGGATCATGAATTTCACGACGACGTACAGCTTCAATGTATTCTGCAGGCGTCATATCCGCATGTTCGTAATAACGAATAATTCTACCACCTGCCAGGATGGCACGCAGGTTGAGGTTACGACATAATTCCTTACGGGCATCATATAATCGCCGACCAAGACGCAGGTCACGATATTCCTTACTGACAAATATGTCCATACCGTAAAGTGCATCGCCATCATCATCATGCTTAATGCGATCTCGACGACCAATTAAATCATCATAAGTATGTGTACGACTGAACCGGTCATAACTACACTTCACCGTAAGTGCAACAGCAACGATCCTGCCATTATCTTCAATAACAATCTGACCTTCAGGAAAATCATCAATCAATGCAGATAGTGACTTGCGCGACCATGAACCACCAATATCCTGGTAGATATCTTCCATAAGCTCAGCAACCTGGGGATAATCATTACTCTCCAGGTTGCGTAACTTAAGATAAAGATCAGAGGGTGTTTCTCTACTCATAACGACATCTCATAACTGAAATTATCAAGCTGACTTAATTGCCCGAAATCTATCAATTAAACATCATAACCAAGATTCGGTGCCAGCCATCTTTCGGCCTCGGCAATTGTCATGCCTTTACGTCTGGCATAATCTTCCACCTGGTCACGATTGATTTTCGCCACGGCAAAATAACGCGCATCTGGATTTGCAAAATACCAGCCACTTACTGAAGCAGCTGGCATCATAGCAAAATGTTCCGTTAATATAATTTGTGCATTTTTATCAGCTTCAAGCAAAGCCCAGAGCTTGGCTTTTTCAGTATGGTCAGGACAGGCTGGATAACCGGGTGCAGGTCGAATGCCTTTATACTGCTCTTCAATCAATGCATCGCTATCCAGTTGTTCGTCTTTTGCATAACCCCAGAACTCTTTACGCACCCGCTGATGCATGAGTTCGGCGAAGGCTTCCGCCAGGCGATCAGCCAGCACCTTTAACATAATTGCCTGGTAATCATCATGCTGATCTTCGAAACGCTTAACATGTTCCTCGATACCAATACCCGTGGTCACAGCAAAAGCACCCATGTAATCTTTTTTAGCTGACTGTTTTGGCGCCACGTAATCACTTAGGCAATGGTTAGGACGCCCTGGTGGCTGCTCTGTCTGCTGACGTAAAAAATTCAGGGTAGTAACCACTTTATCCCGCTGATCATTCTCATAAATTTCAACACTATCACCATCAACCTGGTTAGCCGGGAACAGACCTATCACAGCTTTTGCCTGTAACCACTTTTCTTTAATGATGGTATCCAGCATTTGCTGTGCATCATTAAATAACCGGGTTGCTTCTTCACCTTTTTCCGCATCAGTTAATATTCTTGGATAACGTCCTTTTAACTCCCAGGCAAAAAAGAAAGGTGTCCAGTCAATATAGTCTTTGATTTCAGCCAGGGAATAATCATCAAAAACTTTTACACCTGTTAATTCCGGTGTAACAGGCTGCAACTGATCCCAGTCAATTGCACTTGCATTTTCTCTTGCCTGCTCCAGGCTTGCCCATTTAGTTTGTGAACGACGACCGGCATGATTAACACGCACCTGTTCATACTCTTCACGCAACTGGTTTACAAAATTTTCTTTCAGATCTTCCGAAATTAAATTCTGTGCTACGCCTACAGCACGGGAGGCATCTTTCACCCACACAGTTGCACCTTTGTAGTTCTGTTCAATTTTAACCGCGGTATGAGCTTTTGATGTTGTCGCGCCACCAATCATTAACGGGATATCAAACTTAAGACGCTCCATTTCCTTAGCTATATGCACCATTTCATCCAGTGACGGCGTAATCAAACCACTGAGGCCAATCAGGTCTACGTTTTCTTCCCTGGCCTTTTCCAGTATCAGGTTAGCAGGCACCATGACGCCCATGTCTACAACTTCAAAGTTGTTACACTGCAACACAACACCGACAATATTTTTACCGATATCATGCACATCACCTTTAACTGTCGCCATCAGGATTTTGCCATTGGACTGTGACACGCCATCTTTTTCAGCTTCGATAAATGGTATCAGGTAGGCAACCGCTTTTTTCATAACACGTGCGGATTTAACTACCTGCGGCAAAAACATTTTACCGTCACCAAACAGGTCGCCAACCACGTTCATACCATCCATTAATGGGCCTTCAATCACCTGTATCGGGCGATCAAATGTCTGACGTGCTTCCTCGGTATCCTCTTCTACAAAAGCATCAATACCTTTTACCAGTGCATATTCAATACGTTTTGCAACTGGCAAACTACGCCATTCCAGGTTTTCTTCTTTTTTACCGGTTGAACCATCACCTTTATACTTATCAGCAATATCCAGTAAGCGTTCTGTGGCATCATCCCGACGATTCAGTACCACATCTTCAACATGTTCACGTAATTCTTCTGGCAAATCATCATAAACAGCCAGCTGTCCGGCATTTACAATTCCCATATCCATACCGGCTTTGATTGCATGATAAAGAAACACAGCATGTATCGCTTCACGCACCGGGTTATTGCCACGGAATGAAAACGATACATTAGAAACACCACCGGAAACCATCGCGTGAGGCAAGGTGTTTTTTATCTCTTGTGTGGCTTCAATAAAATCAACACCATAATTATTATGTTCTTCAATACCTGTCGCAACGGCAAAAATATTCGGATCAAAAATAATATCCTCTGCCGGGAAGCCAACCTGCTCGGTTAAAATCTTGTAAGCACGGCTACAAATTTCAACTTTACGCGCTTTAGTATCTGCCTGGCCGACTTCATCAAATGCCATGACAATGGCAGCGGCACCGTAACGACGTAACAGCTTCGCCTGCTCAATAAATTTTTCCTCACCTTCCTTGAGGCTGATCGAATTAACGATGCCTTTACCCTGAATACATTTCAAACCGGCTTCAATAATATTCCACTTGGAAGAATCCAGCATCACTGGCACACGAGAGATATCAGGTTCCGAGGCAATTAAATTTAAAAATGTCACCATGGCTTTTTCACCATCGAGCATACCTTCATCCATATTGATGTCGATAATCTGGGCGCCATTTTCAACCTGCTCACGAGCAACGTCTAAAGCAGTTTCATAATCTTCTTCAAGGATTAAACGTTTAAATCGTGCAGAACCAGTTACATTGGTACGTTCACCTACATTCACAAATAATGAATCCGCTGCAATATTACAGGGTTCAAGACCGCTTAAACGACACTCAACAGGTACCTGGGGAATTTTTCGTGGTTCAATATCACTAACAGCTTCTGCAATAGCTTTAATATGAGCAGGCGTTGTACCACAACAGCCACCGATAATATTCAGGAAACCTGCCCTGGCCCAGTCAAGAATTTCTGCTGCCATGACTTCCGGGCTTTCATCATATTCACCAAATTCATTTGGCAGGCCGGCATTCGGATGGGCGTTAATACAGCAGCTGGCGATACCGGATAATTCTTCGATATGCTGACGTAATTCTTTAGCACCCAGCGCACAGTTAAATCCAAAACTAACGGGCTCAATATGATTCAGTGAATTCCAGAATGCGGCAACCGTTTGACCAGATAAGGTACGACCTGAAGCATCAGTAATCGTACCAGATATCATCACGGGTAATTTAAAGCCAACATCATCAAAATATTGCTGGATGGCAAACAGGGCGGCCCTGGCATTTAAGGTATCAAATATGGTCTCGACCAGGATAATATCTGCACCACCATCAACCAGGCCTCGTGTTGCTTCCAGGTATGCTTCAACTAACTGGTCAAAGCTGACATTACGAAAGCCGGGATTATTTACATCGGGTGATATTGACGCTGTACGATTGGTTGGCCCAAGGACACCCGCTACAAAACGCGGCCTTTCTTCTGTGCTGGTTTCATCCGCAGCTTCTCTAGCTATAGCTGCCCCGGCTTTATTGATTTCATAAACCAGTTCTTCCATCTGGTAATCAGCCATAGCGATGGAAGTTGCATTGAACGTATTGGTTTCAACAATATCCGCACCGGCCTTAAGATATGCCAGGTGAATATCTTTAATAACCTGGGGCTGGGTCAAAACCAGCAGGTCATTATTACCTTTGACATCACAGGCCCAGTCGCTGAATCGTTCACCTCGATACCCCGCCTCATCCAGTTTATAGGTCTGGATAAGACTGCCCATGGCACCATCCAGAATCAGGATACGCCTGGCAAGCTGTTGATGAAATTGTGCAATACGTTGTTCCCGCGACATGATCAATCCAATTCTATTCAATAAGGCGGGCGATTATAGCACCTCATACACACGCATCCCAAACCGGCTAAATGCTAGAATCAGCTTATGAACAATCATAATCTTTCACTGTATCTAACGACTGAACATCAATGTGGTTATTTCGCTGATCGCAACTCGGCGAATATTATTCCTGACCCCAATATCCAGATGAATGCTTATCTCTATAGCCAGCTGGTTAATAAAGGCTTTCGCCGCAGTGGTAATTTTGTTTATCGCCCCCATTGCCCGAATTGCCAGGCCTGCATCCCATGCCGAATCGATATTCGCAATTTCAAACTCAATCGTAGTCAGCGACGCTGTCTAAAAAACAACCGCGACCTATCGACTCACATTACATCAGCCCGTTATTCCGATGAATACTTTGATCTTTACCGGCGCTACATTAACAGCCGCCACCATGACAGCAGCATGGCTAACCCTGAAAGTGATGATTTTAAACAGTTTTTACTCTGTCACTGGAAAAAGACCCTGTTTATAGAATCCAGGATCAATGGCCAGCTAATGAGCATTACCGTGGCCGACCACCTGAATGATGGCCTGTCTGCTGTCTATAGCTTTTTTGATCCAGGAAAAAACCAGCGCAGCCTGGGTGTGCATGCCATACTTCAACAAATATGGTTTTGTCAGGTCTATCGCCTGCCCTATGTATACCTGGGATACTGGATTAAAAATCATCCAAAAATGGATTACAAAATAAACTTCAAGCCGATCGAGCTTTTCCAGCACAATCACTGGATTTCAAATAATACCCTTATAAGCAGTAGTTGATATAAATCAAAAACAAATCCCAATTTAGCTTATAAGCTTACTCCAAGTCAGCAGTAAAACACTTTCTCCCTACAGTGTTAATTGTTGACTCAAAAGCTTAGCCCACTTGACGGGCACCTAATCTCCTGGGGGGGAGTAAGGGTCGATTTATAATGCAATGCATGTGAATCGACCTTTTTTTTGTCCTCAATTTTTCACACCTGGCTGACAATTCCCTGCAAACTGTTACTTTAAAAATAGCAAATGCCTGATATTATTATGGATTTAATACAGGCAAAATTTTATGTCGACTGAAGACACTATTATTAATAAGCTTCAAATAGCCTTGGAACCCCAGCACCTGGAAGTGATTAATGAAAGCCACAAGCACAATGTGCCGCCAGGCTCAGAGTCCCATTTTAAAGTTATTGCGGTTGCTGATGTGTTTACCGGCAAAATGCTGATTGCCAGGCACCGTATGATTAACCAGGCCCTGCAGGATGAACTCCAGGGTTCTGTACATGCCCTGTCGCTGCATACCCTGACACCTGAAGAATGGTCCAAACTGGATAAAGCACCTGAATCCCCCCCCTGTATGGGCGGTGGTAAAACCTCCTGAATACATCATAATTATGAATTCTAACAAAAATGCTTGGCAAACGGCTATTTAGTTCATATCCTTATAGTTATTCATTAAAATACTGATACTGATTACATCAATGGCAACAAAACCAATAAAACTATCCACACTAAAAACCGCCTGTAAAAGCTGCAAACTTCATGATTTATGTTTACCCCTGGGGTTAGACACAGGCGACATGGATAAACTGGATAATATAATCAAACGCCGCAAGCCATTACAAAAAGGCGAATACCTGTTCCAGACGGGCCATAAATTCACCTCGATCTATGCCGTGCGCAGTGGCTCTATCAAAACCTATACTGAATCCGAAGAGGGTGATGAACAAATTACCGGCCTCTATTTACCCGGAGAATTACTCGGACTCGATGCTATTCATAACTATGAACACCCATGTTCTGCAATCGCGCTGGAAACAACTAGCCTGTGTGAAATACCGTTTGAAATTCTCGAAGATCTGAGCGAAGACATACCTAATCTACATCATCAGCTCTATCGAATCATGAGCAAGGAAATCGCCTCTGACCAGACCATGTTAATGCTGATTGCCCAGAAAAATGCCGAGGAAAAACTGGCTGCATTCCTGGTTAACCTGTCCCTGCGTCTGAAATTACGCAATTTCTCTGAAACCGAATTTCACCTTAGCATGTCGCGTAAAGATATAGGCAACTACCTGGGATTGACGATTGAAACTATCAGCCGAACCTTCAGTCGCTTTCAGTCAGACGGGCTATTAACAACGCAACGAAAATACGTTCACATACTGGATCTACAAAAACTCAAGGAAATAGCCGGTCTATCCAGTGACTGTAACCATCACGATGAACCTTCAGGCTCTTTACTGAATTAACCTGGACAGTAACCAGACATTATTTTTACAGCTAAAGCTAATCACGATACGATCCTGATTCAGGCATTTCATGTCATAAACCATCAAGGTCTCTACATTTCCATACAGATCTATAAAACAGTCACCTGACGTACTAAATTTTTTAAGTCTCTACTGCGCCTGAGCATTATTTTCACCTTACTCATGCAAGTCTTTGTTTTCTCAAACAGACTTAAAAAAAATGGAAAAAAAAGCTTTTTCCTTATTTCAAGCCATAGCATTTCCAAGTAATATTAGCCGTCCACGGAGCAGGACTTAAAACAATGAAAATTGGCCCTTACCAACTTGAGTCACCTGTCATACTTGCACCTATGGCAGGCATAACAGACCAGCCATTCAGACAGCTATGTCGTCAACTGGGTGCCGGGCTGGCAGTTTCCGAGATGGTAAGTTCAAATCCTGATTTAAGGAACAGCCGTAAAACACAGTTAAGACTTAACCATAAAGATGAGTCTGCACCTATTAGTGTACAGATAGCCGGTACCGAAGCCTTACAAATGGCCGAGGCTGCCAGGTATAATGCTGATAAAGGTGCACAGATAATTGACATCAATATGGGCTGTCCGGCAAAAAAAGTATGTAACGTAGCTGCTGGCTCCGCATTGCTCAAAGATGAAAAACTTGTAGCAGATATACTGCACAGAGTTGTAAACGCGGTAAACATACCAGTTACACTCAAAATTCGTACAGGCTGGGACAAAACAAATAAAAACGCTATCAACATAGCAAAGATTGCTCAAGATAGTGGTATACAGGCATTGACCATTCATGGCAGAACCCGTGAATGTGCATTTAAAGGCGACGTTGAATACGACACTATTGCCGAAGTAAAAAGCAGAATACACATTCCTGTTATTGCAAATGGTGATATAGATTCACCTGAAAAAGCAAAACAGGTGTTAGAGTTTACTAACGCTGACGCGATCATGGTTGGTCGTGCAGCCCAGGGAAGACCATGGATTTTTAGAGAAATAAATTATTTTCTCGAAACAGGAAAAATGCTGGCACCACCAGGCATTGATGAAATAAGCGAACTATTACAAAACCACCTGAAACAATTATATGCCTTCTATGGTGACTACATGGGGCTACGTATTGCTCGCAAACACATCAACTGGTACTGCCGGACACAGCAGGAAGCAGAAATATTTCGTAAACGGATTAATAGAGTTGAAAACCCGGCGCAACAACTCGCTGACGTTGTTGCTTTTTTTCAGAAACAAAAAAAATTAATGATAGCCGCATGAATACACAAAATAATAATGTCATTTCAATTGAACCTTCGATCAACAAACCCAGAACAGGTAGTTTAAATGAAACTGTACGCACCTGCCTGGAACAGTATTTTCAACAGCTGGATGGAGACCAGCCCAGTGACCTTTACAATATAGTGTTACAACAGGTAGAACAGCCACTACTGGAACTGTTAATGAGTTATGTTGATGGTAACCAGTCTAAAGCCGCTGAGTGCCTGGGCCTTAACCGAGGTACCCTGAGAAAGAAACTCAAAACCTACAACCTGATTAAGTAATCAGCTTATGAGCAAAAAATAACCGGCATGGCCTGCTAGGTCATGCCGGTTTGCGTTATAATCTCCCCCCTTTTATATGACTAGCAACAATTCGGAAACCAACCATGAGCAATAACAGCATCAGCCCGGTAAAACGTGCCCTGATCAGCGTGTCAGACAAAACAGGTGTCGTCGAACTAGGTAAAGCCCTGTCTGCTGCAGGCGTTGAAATACTCAGCACCGGGGGAACAGCAAAAATTCTAACTGAAAACAATATTCCTGTTATCGAAGTCTCTGAACACACGGGTTTTCCTGAAATGATGGATGGTCGTGTCAAAACCCTGCATCCAAAAATCCATGGCGGGATCCTTGGCCGCCGCGGAATTGATGATAATGTAATGAAAGCCAATGGTATCGATCCCATAGATCTGGTTGTCGTCAATCTATACCCTTTTGCCGCCACGGTTGCCAGGGGAAATTGCAGCCTGAATGATGCGATAGAAAATATCGATATTGGCGGCCCTACCATGGTACGCGCCACTGCTAAAAACTATGCTTTTGTAACCATTGTCGTGAACCCAGCAGACTATGACCGGGTAATCAATGAAATTAACAAAGGCGGCATTAGTGCTGAAACACGCTTTGATCTTGCGGTAAAAGCCTTTGAACATACTGCGAGCTATGACGGTGCGATTGCCAATTACCTGGGTTGCATTCAGCCCGATGGTACCAAAACCGAGTTTCCACGTACCTTCAACCTGCAATTTGATAAGGTTCAGTCGATGCGTTATGGCGAAAATCCTCATCAAAAAGCCGCCTTCTACCGAGAAAGCCAGCCGGCAGAAGTATCAGTTGCCTGTGCAACACAGATTCAGGGTAAAGAACTGTCTTACAACAATGTAGCCGATACGGATGCCGCACTGGAATGCGTCAAGTCATTTGATCAACCGGCCTGTGTCATCATAAAACATGCCAATCCCTGCGGCGTTGCTGTTGCTGACTCCATTATGAATGCCTATGACCTGGCGTATAAAACGGATCCAACTTCAGCCTTTGGCGGCATTATTGCCTTTAATCAACCCCTGAATGCAGAAGTTGCCGCTGAAATTATTAAACGTCAGTTTGTTGAAGTCATCATTGCACCAGTGGTCGATGCGGCAGCACAAAAAGTATTAAGCGAGAAACCCAATGTACGTGTTCTTGAATGCGGTCAATGGGAACAGGCAGTTCAGGGACTGGACTTTAAACGCATCAATGGCGGTCTGCTGGTACAGGATCGAGATCTTGGCATGGTCAGCCAATCAGACCTTGAAGTGGTCACAAAACGTAAACCTACCGATGAAGAATTAAAAGACTTAATGTTTGCCTGGAAAGTAGGCAAGTTCGTCAAATCCAATGCCATTGTATATGTTAAAAACCAGATGACCATTGGCGTGGGCGCAGGACAGATGTCACGGGTTTATTCTGCCAAAATTGCCGGCATCAAGGCAGCTGATGAAAATCTGGAAGTCAAAGGCTCGGTTATGGCATCTGATGCTTTCTTTCCGTTTCGTGATGGCATAGATGCTGCCCATGAAGCTGGTATTACCGCTGTTATTCAGCCCGGTGGCTCCATGCGGGATGATGAAGTCATTGCAGCAGCCAATGAACATGGTATGGCGATGGTGTTCACTGGCATGAGGCATTTCAGGCATTAGCCACTGGTAGCGTTTATTCGCAAACTTGAAATCAAACAAGGTTATATCATGAAAGTTTTAATCGTCGGCGGTGGTGGCCGTGAACATGCACTGGCATGGAAAGCAGCCCAGTCAGAAAAAGTTGAAAAGGTATTTGTTGCACCAGGTAATGCGGGTACAGCCCGTGAAGCAAAAATGGAAAATATCGCTATCGATGCAGAAGATATTGCTGCGCTGAAAAAATTTGCCACCGACAACCACATCGATCTCACCATTGTTGGCCCTGAAGCTCCGCTGGTTCTCGGTATAGTTAATGAATTCAATGCAGCTGGACTTAAAATATTCGGTCCATCAAAAGGTGCAGCTCAACTGGAAGGCTCCAAGGCATTCACCAAGGATTTTCTGGCTCGGCATAAAATACCCACAGCAGCCTATGGCAACTTTACTGAAGTAGACGAAGCTATTGCCTATATCCAGCAACATGGTGCGCCGATTGTCGTTAAAGCCGATGGCCTGGCTGCAGGTAAGGGTGTTATTCTGGCCCAGACTGAAGACGAGGCCATTGCCGCCGTTCAGGATATGTTGTCGGGCAATGCCTTTGGTGATGCCGGCGCTCGTGTCGTCATTGAAGAATTTCTTCAGGGTGAAGAAGCCAGTTTTATCTGCATGGTCGATGGTAAAAACATCCTGCCCATGGCTACATCCCAGGATCATAAAGCTCGGGATAATGGTGACCAGGGACCTAACACAGGTGGAATGGGTGCCTATTCACCGGCTCCAGTTGTTACCCCTGAAATTCATCAGCGTGTAATTGATAACATTATTCGACCGACTGTTGATGGCATGGCTGCAGAAGGTAATGACTATACCGGTTTTCTTTATGCCGGCCTGATGATTGATCAGGATGGTAATTCAAAAGTACTGGAATACAATGTTCGTTTTGGTGACCCGGAAACGCAACCCATCATGCTGCGTCTTAAGTCTGACCTGCCTGAACTCTGCCTTGCGGCCACTGAAGGTAAACTGGATAAGTACCAGACTGACTGGGATGACCGCTGCTCACTGGGTGTCGTACTGGCCGCTGGTGGTTACCCGGCAGACTATAACAAGGGTGACATCATTCAAGGCCTGGAAGGACTGGATACTGACAGCACCAAAGTCTTTCATGCAGGCACAACTGAAAAAGACAACGAAATTGTTACTAATGGTGGACGTGTACTCTGTGCCTGTGCCCTGGGCAATGATGTCGCCGCAGCACAACAGTCTGCATACAGGCTTGTTAACAAAATCAAATGGGATAATGTTTATTTCAGAACCGATATAGGTTATCGTGCTATCAACCGATAACAACAAACAGACTGCCGGGGATGGACGAAAATACATACCAGGTCATTATCACTAACTCTCTCACCGATGATCAGGACAAACATCTGGTCATTCAAAAAGTTGCTGCGCTATTCAAAATCAGTGAAGAAAAAGCAGAACAGTTAATCAGCCAGCCCGAGTCTGTTGTCAAAAAAAATATTAATAAAGCCACAGCCGAAAAATACCAGGCTGCAATTCAACAAACCGGCGCCCAGTGCAAAATCATCGATACATCTGCCGATGAGATCTTGCCTGAAATTGTTACACCAGTTACACCTGTATCTGAAGTTACCAGGGCCTTTACCCAGACCGAAACCTACCAGGATCCTGAAAAAAACCGCAAACATCATCAACAGCTTAAGGACCTGGACAATTTTTCTGATAAATCTTTCTGTATGCAATGCGGAACTATAAAAAACTCTCCTGAAGTAATTTGCACACAATGCGGCCATGACCCTAAGGATGAAAAAAATAAAAACAGATTTATTCGTAAATTTGCAACTATTATCCTGGCAATAACCGCAATTATCATTATTGCTTATTTAATATTGATGCCTGTTTACAATATTTTTGCGCAAAAAAGTAAATTTGAGAACGGGCTTGGACTTGCATTTGAAACCCGCAACAGCATAACTGATTTTATTCTTAACACCGGCTTCTGGCCCAATCAGAATATAGATGCCAACCTGCCCAAACAGATCAGCAATGATATTATTGAATCCATTATTGTTGGTGAAAATGCCATATTTACAGTCACAGTGCGTGCATCTGCTATAAAC
>JAOUQA010000279.1 GCA_029879605.1 Gammaproteobacteria bacterium | reverse complement strand
ACCCTGGCAGAACTCATGGCTAAACGTGGTGTGCAGGAAGTTGCAAATCGCCAGGATAAAATACTTTTTGAACAGGAGCTGAAGAAAGCTTCAGTAACCGGATAGAAGTATGCCCGTTTATCTTGATAATAATGCAACCACCGCACTCGACCCCCGGGTTCTTGATGCCATGTTGCCTTTTTTAAAAGATATTCACGGTAATCCATCCAGTGTTCATCGTTATGGTCGTCTGACCCGTAATGCAGTTGAACATGCACGAATGCAGGTAGCGCAGCTTGTTGCTGCCAGTCCCGAGCAGGTTATTTTCACCTCGGGTGGTACGGAAGCGAATAACCTGGCAATCCTGGGTTCACTTTCAAACAAACAACCGTCACAGCTTGCGATCAGTGCAATTGAACATGCATCTGTTACTGAACCAGCCAGAACACTGACCAGGCAGGGCTGGGAACTTGATTACATTAATGTGGATGCCGATGGCAGACTTGATGAAGATAGCTTTAGGTCAACGGTCTCTGATCAAACTGCCTTGCTATCTGTCATGCTGGCTAATAATGAAACCGGTTCATTGCAGCCAGTACAAGAACTGGCACAACAGCTTGCGGATAAACAACTTCTGTTTCATTCAGACGCAAGCCAGGTAGCTGGCAAGCTGGCAATTAATTTTACAGATCTGGGTATAGACATGATGACTTTGTCATCACATAAATTTTATGGCCCCCAGGGAGCGGGTGCGTTGATTGCGAAACGCTCTATTGAGCTTGAACCTGTTATTCATGGTGGTGGACAGGAGCGTGGCTTAAGAAATGGAACAGAAAATATTCCCGCAATTGTGGGTTTTGGTGCGGCTGCAGAATTAGCCAGGCTTGAACTGGAGCAGAATAGTCAGCACTCAGAAATATTAAAACAGCAATTACTCAGTGAATTGAATAGGATTCAGGGACTAACACTGTTTAGCCAGCTGCACGAGAGTTTGCCAAATACGATACAATTCGCCCTGGAAAATTTCGACGGCGAAGCATTATTAATGTATCTCGATAAACAGGGTATTGCTGTATCCAGTGGTTCAGCCTGTCATAGTCAGGCGGGTGCTCCGAGTCATGTGCTGCTGGCCATGGGTGTTAGCCCGGAGCTGGCAAAGAATGCCATTAGAGTCAGTTTTGGAAAAAACAATCAAACTGATGATGTGAGTGTGTTTATAAAGGCCTTGAAAGAGATTACATTAAGCTCGCCTCAGTCAATGTGCGCGGGTTAATACAAATTTAAACTTATTAATGAGATAACGATTGTGAGCGATATAAAATTACCAATTTATTTTGATTATTCTGCCACTACACCTGTCGATCAACGTGTAGCAGATGCCATGATTCAGTGTATGACTGTTGATGGTAATTTTGGTAACCCGGCATCTCGCAGTCATGCTTTTGGCTGGAATTCTGAAGAAGCCGTTGAAACAGCACGAGGTCATGTTGCTGCACTTATTAATGCGGACCCTCGTGAAATAGTCTGGACATCGGGTGCTACTGAATCAGATAACCTGGCAATTAAAGGTGTAGCGCATTTTTATAAGAAAAATGGCAAGCATATTATTACCTGTAAAACAGAACATAAAGCAGTGCTTGATACCTGTCGTCAACTCGAGCGTGAAGGTTATGAAGTTACTTATCTTGATCCTGAGCCAAGCGGCCTGATTGATCATAACAAGTTAAAAGATGCTATGCGTGATGACACAATCCTGGTCAGTATTATGCATGTTAATAATGAGATTGGAATTATCCAGGATATTGCAGCAATAGGCGAGCTGTGTCGTGAACGTAAAATTATTTTTCATGTTGATGCGGCACAAAGCGCGGGTAAGGTGGATATCGATCTGCAGCAAATGAAAGTTGATTTAATGAGTTTTTCTGCTCACAAAATTTATGGCCCGAAAGGTATTGGTGCCCTGTATGTGCGTCGTAAACCACGTATTCGTCTTGAAGCACAGATTCATGGTGGTGGACATGAACGTGGTATGCGTTCTGGTACCCTGGCGACTCACCAGATAGTGGGTATGGGTGAAGCATTTCGAATTGCCAAGCAGGAAATGCAGACAGAAAATGATCGTATTATGAAATTACGTAATCGTCTATGGAATGGTTTCAAGGACATGGAAGAGGTTTATCTTAACGGTGATTTTGAACATCGTACTGCGGGTAACCTGAATGTCAGTTTTAATTTTGTCGAAGGTGAAAGCCTGATCATGGCATTAAAAGATATTGCTGTTTCCAGTGGCTCGGCCTGTACATCTGCCAGTCTTGAACCCAGTTATGTATTACGTGCGCTGGGTAGAAGTGATGAGCTTGCTCATAGTTCCCTGCGTTTCACGATTGGTCGATATACCACGGAAGCTGAAATTGATTACACCATAGAGCTGGTTAAACGTGCAGTAAATAAATTACGTGATCTCTCACCCTTATGGGATATGTTCAAAGAGGGCATAGACCTTAATTCGGTTGAGTGGGCGGCGCATTAGGCTGAGATCCTGTCGTGAGTGCATGGTCAGTCATGACAAAAATTTCTGCCTGGTAAATGAAATAAGGTAAAATAGGCGGTTGTATTTGGCGTAATCTAACGTCAGTTAACAAAATTTTGGAGAATATCAATGGCTTACAGTGAAAAAGTCATGGAACATTATGAGAATCCTCGTAATGTGGGTACCCTGGATAAAGATGCTTCTAATGTTGGAACCGGTATGGTCGGTGCACCTGCCTGTGGTGACGTGATGCGATTACAGATCCAGGTGAGTGATGACGGCGTTATCGAAAATGCTGTTTTCAAAACCTATGGATGTGGTTCAGCGATTGCTTCAAGTTCACTGGTAACAGAGTGGATGAAAGGTAAGACCCTGGAAGAAGCAAAACAGATCAAGAATATGGATATTGCTGAAGAGCTGGCTTTGCCACCTGTGAAAGTACATTGCTCAGTGCTGGCAGAAGATGCTATCAGTGCTGCGGTTGAGGATTACCTGAAGAAAAAACAGGCAGATTAAAATGGCATTAACTATTTCACCATCAGCTGCAGAACGTGTGAAGGCCTTTCTTGATAATCGAGGTAAGGGACTGGGTGTACGCCTGGGTGTGAAAACATCAGGTTGTTCGGGCATGGCTTATGTTATCGAGTTTGTTGATGACGTGAATGACGATGAAGATGTACTGTTTGAAGATAACGGTGTCACCATTGTGGTTGATAAAAAGAGCCTGGTTTATCTGGATGGCACTATGATTGATTATGGTAAAGAAGGTTTGAACGAAGGGTTTAAATTTACTAATCCAAATGAGTCTGATCGTTGTGGATGCGGTGAAAGTTTCACCATTTAAAGCCCTGTCATGTCAGTTGATTTATTTAGCAAGAATTATTTCGAAATTTTCGAAACGCCAGTCATATATGACATCGATATAAAAAATATTAGTCATATTTTTTTACAATTGCAGAAAGCTGTTCATCCTGATCGATTTGCTCATGGTAGTGATCAGGAAAAACGTATTGCGATGCAGCAAACCTCGTTAATAAACCAGGCCTTCCAGACACTGAAAGAACCGGTAAGCAGGGCACAGTACATGCTCAAGCTCCAG
>JAOUQA010000278.1 GCA_029879605.1 Gammaproteobacteria bacterium | reverse complement strand
CACCAGTTATGAAGCAGTCAATTTTTATCAACGGCATTTTGATATCAAGCGTGTTGTCCTGCCCCGTGTCCTGTCATTAAAACAGGTAAAACAACTGGTCGAAAATACTGATGTGGGTATCGAAGTATTTGGATTTGGCAGTTTATGCGTCATGGTTGAAGGCCGCTGTATTTTATCTTCATTTGCAACCGGTGACTCACCCAATACATTTGGTGCCTGTTCACCGGCCAAAGCGGTTGAATGGATCGACAAGCCCGACGGTGGCATGGATACCCGTCTCAACGGTTTACTGGTTGATCGTTATACCGCCGGTGAAAACGCCAGTTATCCCACCATCTGCAAAGGTCGTTTTAATGTTTCTGGTAACACCTATCATGCACTGGAAGAACCCACCAGCCTGAACACACTTGAATTGTTGCCCGAATTATTTAATGCCGGTGTACAGGCAATTAAAATCGAAGGCCGCCAACGCAGCCCGGCCTATGTTGCCCAGGTCACGAAAGTCTGGCGCGATGCCATCGACTTATGCCAGCAGAATACAAACAGCTTTAAACCACAATCTAAATGGATGGAAGAACTTGCCAGGGTATCTGAAGGTGCACAAACCACGCTGGGAGCCTATCATCGCCCATGGCAATAAAGCCAAAGCAAAAGAGAAAGTATTATGCGTTTATCACTAGGCCCGAATCTTTTTTACTGGAGCAAGGAAGACACCCTGGCGTTTTACCGTGACATGGTAGACACGGCCATTGATATTTTTTATCTCGGCGAAGCCGTGTGTTCGAAACGCAAACAGATGCGCACCCAGGACTGGTTTGATCTTGCCGATGAACTGCAATCAAAAGGCAAGGAAGTGGTGTTATCGACACTGGCATTAAACGAAGCAGATTCTGACATCAAAACAATGAAACGCATTTGTGATAATGAAAAATTTATGGTGGAAGCCAACGATATGGGTGCAGTCAGCCTGCTGGAAGGCAAAGCCTTTGTCACTGGCCACAGTGTGAATACCTATAATCAACATACCATTAAACTGTTAGCCGGTTTAGGATTAAAACGCTGGGTGATGCCGCTGGAACTCAGCAAAGAAACACTGGCCGATTTACTGGCTGAAAAACCCGCCGAAGTTGAAGCAGAAATTTTTGCCTTTGGTCGCATACCCCTCGCCTATTCTGCCCGTTGTTACACGGCACGGGCACATAACTTACAGAAAGATGATTGCCAGTACCGTTGCATCGATTACCCGGACGGAATGTTATTAAATACCCAGGAAGAGCAGAAATTCCTTAACCTAAATGGCATACAGACATTATCTGCACAGACCTATAACCTGCTACCTGAAATTGAAACTATGAAACAGATGGGTGTTGATATTCTGCGTTTAAGTCCACAGTATCGCCATATGAATAAAGTGATTGATCTATTTGATCAGTGCAACAACCAGCAGCTATCCATTAACGAAGCAAACAGCCAGCTTGAAAAATTACTGACAACCGATAGTTGTAATGGCTACTGGTACGGTGACGCAGGTATTGCATCTAAAGCCAGTTAAATAGTTTTGCACTGAAGTAAAACAACTAGGGCTTCAACAGAAGTGATTCAACCAGGCTAACCCTGCATTCTTCAAGATTGCGATGAAGATTATAGGCCTTGGTTAAGATGTCATTACCAACCAGTAGATGTACGCCAATCTCGGGCAGCTCTGGCTCACCTACGGGTTCTTTCATGTGTGAAAATGCAGCTCGCGCCAGGTCCGTTTTATCTGTCCAGGTTTCAATGGCAAAACCGGATGACTGTATAATTTCTTTAAACGACTCCGGCGGCACCAACGCACTCATGGTTTCATTCTGCGCCCATGGCACTGGAAAATATACGGGCGTATTTTCACCACCGCACACCTCGTATAAAACGACTCGCCCACCCGGCTTTACAACTCGAAACAGTTCATCTACCCATAATTGTTTATCTTCGATATTCATATTCATCTGGATTGACCAGACACCATCGAAACTGTTGTCATCAAAACTGAGATCAAGGGCATTTTCTGCTTTAAACTGAACGCGCTCCTGCATATTCAGCAACTCTGTCAGTTTTGTCGCGGTATCAATATAGTGTTCACTCAGATCAATGCCGGTGGCACGACAACCTGTGTCATGTGATAAGCGGCGAGTAGAACCGCCGACCCCACAACCCACATCAAGAACATGCATATCAGAAGTAAAGCCAGACAGTTTTATTAACTCCCTGGTTGCAGTATCACCACGAATATGGAATTCATCGACCGGCTGTAAATCATCCAGCGTCAGACCTGATTGATCTTTACCAATCAACGCCAGGCCATCCATGATTTTCTGATACAGGTTATCAGGGGAATAATAAGATTGAATATGATCCATAGTTTTATTCATATAACCACCCGCATTAGTTGCCAGATCTACAATTTATTAAACAGGAGTATATATTGATTTCAAATAAATAGTTAATAACTATGAATAGCCTTATTTCTAAAGCCAGTAATAGCCGCTCTCATCCAGCGGAAAGATGCGTAATTAAAGAAATAGTGATTAACTAAGTTAGTTTTTCAGCAAGCCGGCTGGCACGATCAGATAATTTACAAATAAGCGACCAGCGCTCGGTCAGGTCAATACTATCCAGAAAATTTTTCACATACAGACCCAGCTCGGTATCACCCGCCAGTTTAAGTCGTCGATTGAAAAACAATGTATCCGGGTCTTCACGCCGACTGGTCAGCAACAGGAAATCATAAGTTGTTCCGGAAATGGTCAGGTCTGCAACAGTGCGAGAATGACAACTCACAAGTTTCTTCTGCTTCAGACTAAAGCGCAAATCAAGCCCGGCATCAGCAACCTTGATAGCGACGATTTTATCCTGCAAAAAATCCAGCTCATCATCCTTTAACTCCTGTTTGAACAGGTAATTAACAGCAGTAATAAATAAGCGATTATGCAAAACGCCGGGGGTCAGGCGTAACGGATGCCTTAATACAGCGGGCAGAATAGGACTCTGTTTCAGGGTCTGGTTTATCATAAAGCGCTTTATGACAGAATTTTTAACTCAAAACATTAACCTGGATCAAAAAATAATGGCTTACAGGGATTTAAGACGATAATTAAGCTAGACGAATATTATCTGGCTTCCTTATTAAAAAAATAAAAGAAAACGCAAATGAACGCGAATGAACGCGAATGAACGCAATATTTGTTTTGTGTGCTTTGATAATTGCACCTTTATTGCTCAACCACTTGTAACCATAACATTACCCTGATGTGGCACTCTACATTAAACTAATATTTTGCTTTTATTCGCGTTAATTAGCGTTCATTTGCGTTTTCTTTTGCTTTTGCCTTTATTATTATTCAAACCAGTACCAATGGCGAACGGGTGATCGCCACCAGAATGATATAAACAAATACCAGCAATGACATGATCCAGGCAATGATACGAGTGCGACGGGTTTTACCCCGCTTCAGGGCAATCGTTCCCAGTACAATGTAAGCAATCAGTGCAAACACCTTAACCGTTAACCAGCTTTCCACAAAGGGATACTGGGCACTCATATACACCATGACCAGGGCACTGACTAAAAGCACAGTATCAATAA
>JAOUQA010000277.1 GCA_029879605.1 Gammaproteobacteria bacterium | reverse complement strand
ATAGCATTAACATCATTAGAATGAGTTTGCGCATTCATTTTTAATTACCTTGAAGCAACTATGCTACTTTGCGACGTGTGCGATTGATTCCATCTTTATTTTGAAAAGCTGGTCCGCTTTTACCATGCTGTTTATTTTTCGATTTTACTCGACCCTGTTTCGGCCTGTTAAAATCAACCCGCGAATTATTTTTAACAGGACTGGCTTTAATCGAAGCATCTGGCTCGTAACCTGGAATAATTTCACTGGAAATCTCACGTTTAATTAAACGCTCAATATCTTTTAATAATTTAATCTCATCGATACAGACCAGGGACATAGCTTCCCCTTCATTACCGGCACGACCAGTACGACCAATACGATGAACATAATCTTCTGCAACATTTGGCAGTTCAAAATTAACCACATGAGGAAGTTGATCTATATCCAGACCACGGGCAGCAATATCGGTCGCTACCAGAACACGTACCTTACCCATTTTAAAATCAGCCAGTGCCCGCGTACGTGCGCCCTGGCTTTTGTTGCCATGAATTGCGGCCGCGCTAATACCATCACTGCTAAGCTGTTTCGCCAGGCGATCAGCGCCATGCTTGGTACGATTAAAAACCAGTACCTGCTGCCAGTTATTGGATCCAATCAGGTATGACAATAATTCACGTTTACGTGTTTTATCTACCGGGTGAACAATCTGGCTGATGCGTTCAGCAGTACTATTTTGCTGTGCGACTTCAATCAGCGCCGGTGTATGCAGCAGTTCATTAGCCAGCTTTTTGATATCCGTAGAAAACGTGGCTGAGAAAAACAGGGTCTGTTTCTGTTTGGGTAACAGGGCAAGAACACGGCGAATATCACGAATGAAACCCATGTCCAGCATACGGTCTGCTTCATCAAGCACGAGTATTTCCAGCCTGGATAAATCTACAGTTTTCTGGTTTACGTGATCCAGTAATCGCCCCGGTGTTGCCACCAGGACATCAACGCCTTTGCGTAATTTCTGTATTTGCGGATTGATTTTTACACCACCGAATACCACGCTGGATGTTAATGGCAGGTACTGACCATAAGTTTCAACACTATCAGCGACCTGCGCTGCCAGTTCACGAGTCGGTGTCAGTATCAGCGCACGAATATATCGCCGATCACTTCCCTCTTTACGAGATGACATTAGTCGATGTAACAGTGGCAGTGTAAAACCGGCGGTTTTCCCGGTACCTGTTTGTGCGCCACCCATAAGGTCGCGTCCTTCCAGTACAGGAGGAATCGCCTGTTGCTGAATTTTTGTTGGCTCGCTGTAACCTTTTTCAGATACAGCACGTATAAGTTCGGCCCTGAGACCTAAAGATTCAAATGACATAATAAGGAGTTATCCCTGGATCGGCCTGCCTAAAACACACGACTTGAACATATGGTTTGGGATGGGTCTAGGCGGAAACGTGTGTGTTTGAGAGGTAAGCGCGAAGGAGTACCACTATGAAAAGACGTGCAGACCAATAGGCACGAAAGAATTAGTGCGTATTATACCTGATATTCACCCCCTAAGGTGGATTAAGTCAAAATATAATTCAATATATAAAATAAACAGCCCTGTTTATCACTAAACCTGTTACAATCCCTGCCAGTACATTCTCTCCTGGCTCTTCTCAGACGTTCTTTTAAGTAATAACCTGTTAATTTCCTCGTAAGACGTATAACACCAATTTTATTTTTTAATGCTTAATGAGGTAAATATCATGGCAACAGGTACCGTTAAATGGTTCAACGAATCTAAAGGCTTCGGCTTTATTGCACCGGAAGATGGCAGCAAAGATGTTTTTGCACATTTCTCTGCAATCAAAAGCGATGGCTTTCGTACCCTGGCTGAAGGCCAGCAGGTAAACTTCGATGTAGAAGATGGCCCTAAAGGCCCACAGGCTACAAACATAACCATCTAATCTATTGATTAGACCGTTATCTAAAGACCCCGCAAATTTTTGCGGGGTTTTTTTTACACTTCAAGGAATAGATTATGAAAAAACTATTCGTTGGCAGTTTGCCAACAACAGCAACTGAAGAATCTGTTGAAGCATTATTCTCCCAGTACGGCAGGGTACATTCGCTTAAACTGATAAAAGACATGTTCTCAGGACAATGCAAGGGCTTTGGCACGTTTGAAATGGAAGGCCATGAAGCACGTGCTGTCATTGCAGCACTTAATGGCCAGTTATTTGAAGGCAATCATCTCAAAGTCAATTATGAGTCACCGCGAGGCAAAGGCTTTAAGGGCGGACGTCGCTAGATCATTCAGCTATATCGAATTGATTAAAAGCCTGGTACAAAGACCAGGCTTTTTTCTTGCTCTTAACCCCCTGAATCACTCCGAAACCCTCTCCTTTTTCACCATCACACCATATCATAATCATTTACTTATGATATCAGTAATAATCCCTAATTTGACTTATCTAGCACCTTGCTGAAATATTGGGTCTCACCTTGCTGGACTGACATCAGTGCAGTGATTTAACGATTAAAAATGAACATTTAATGATGTTCACCTGACAGGAGACACTCTATGCCGCTGGTCCGGATGGATGACATGTTGCAACATGCCTATAAAAACAGGTATGCCATAGCGGCTTTTGATGTCGTGAGCCTGGATTTTATTAGTGGCATTATCAATGCCGCCGAGGAAACTCGATCACCCATTATCATTAGCCTGGCTGAATCCCATTTTGAATACTTTGATTTTGAACTGCTCATGTCAGCCGTCGTAACATCAGCCCGGCGAACATCCGTTCCTGTGGCTATTCATCTTGACCATGGCGAATCCCTTGAATCAGCCATCAATGGAATTAATCTTGGCTGTACCGGTGTAATGGTTGATGCATCTAACCTGCCACTGGAAAAAAATATTGAACACACTAAAGCCGTGGTAGAAATGGCCCATGCCTGTGGAATCCCGGTCGAAGGTGAACTGGGCTATGTTCCCGGCGTGGAAGGCGAAGATGCTGAACGTCATCCGGGTGAGGTCATTTATACCACGGTTGATGAGGCAAAATCCTATGTCGATGCCACTGGTGTAGACTTCCTGGCCGTGTCCATCGGTACCGTTCATGGCCGCATGAAAGGTGAGCCAAAACTGGACTTTGATCGCCTGGCGGAAATTAACCAGGCCTTACAGATTCCCCTGGTGATTCATGGTGGTACAGGATTAAGTGAAAAACAGTTTTTAAAACTGATCGACAACGGCGTCACCAAAATCAATTACTACACCGCCCTGGCTGATGCAGCAGGTCGGTGTATTCAACAGAATAACCAGCAAAATGCTTCCGGCTACACCAGCATGGTAAAAGGCGTCATTAACGCGATACAACAGGAAGCGATACGCTGCATAAAACTCTGGGGCAGTGCTGGCAAGGCCGACGAATTACTCAACGCCTGCCGCCCATGGAAACCGGTTGATCACGTCATTCTGTTTAATACTGAAGGACTGGATGAGAATGGCGTAAATGACATGATGGCAGAAGGACACCGTGTGTTATCAAACATACCGGGTGTTAATGATGTATTCACTGGTCATGCGATACAGGATGATGCCGGCTACAAACACTGCTGGGTTGTACGTTTTACTGACAAAGCCGTTATTG
>JAOUQA010000276.1 GCA_029879605.1 Gammaproteobacteria bacterium | reverse complement strand
CAAAATTAAGCTTTTAGGACTACTGACGCATTATGACAGTTTTCTAAATGGATGCAATACACATAGGCTCTGGTAATATTCCCTGCCATGCCCAACAGCCATCAAAATACATGCTCTAGTGAGATAATGACCAGCCATGTCTAAAAACCAGCAACAGGTACAATTTGTCGAAATTACTGCTAGCCATGCGGGTCAACGACTGGATAATTTCCTTTTAAATCAATTAAAAGGAGTTCCCAAGAGCCATATTTACCGCATCATGCGCAGCGGCCAGGTCAGGGTCAACAAAGGCCGTAAAAAACCCGGCTACCGTCTGGTAGAAGCTGATCAGGTCAGGATCCCGCCTATCCGACTGACAGAAAAGAAAATATCAGATATACCAGATCACTTTTTAAACAAGCTCGATCAATCCATCCTGTTTGAGGATGCCCATATCCTGGTACTGAATAAACCCGCCGGACTGGCTGTTCATGCTGGCAGCGGTATTCCTTACGGTGTTATTGAAATTCTGCGTCAACTTAGACCCGAAGCAGACATGCTGGAACTGGTACATCGGCTGGATAGAGATACCAGTGGCTGCCTGGTGATTGCCAGAAATCGACCAGCATTAATGAAACTGCATGAACTGTTCCGCTCCAGTGAGGGATTGAATAAACATTACCGGGCCATTGTTTCTGGTCGCTGGCAAGGTGGTGAAAAGTTGGTAACAGCACCTTTATTAAAAAACACCCTGAAAGGTGGTGAACGCATGGTCATTGTTAATGATGATGGTAAAGAAGCCAGCAGTTTATTTACTCCTATTGATTATTTAGACCAGGCCACCCTGATGGATATAAAACTGTTTACTGGCCGAACTCACCAGATTCGTGTCCATGCTGCTCACAGTGGTTTCCCTGTGGCCGGTGATCAAAAATACGGTGATACCGAATTTAATCTGCAATTAAAACAACTGGGTTTTAAACGTATGTATCTCCATGCTTACAGTTTGGAATTTTCACTGGAACAACATTATAAAATTACAGCACCGCTGGACGAAGAATGGCAACAGTTAATACAATCTCTCAGCCATAATTCTGCAATTTAAAAAACTACGATTTACAACTTAATCACTTACGAAGAATCATATGAAAGCATTACCATACCAGCTACTGATATTTGACTGGGACGGCACACTGATGGACTCTGAAGCCAGAATTGTTGACTGTTTAAGTGCTGCCTGCCTTGATCATGGCTTTACCCCACCACCCAACGAACAGTTAAAAGATGTCATTGGCCTGGGCTTAAGAGAAGCACTGAAGAAGCTGCATCCAGAAGAAAATGAAACGGTTATTGAAAAGCTGGCTGATAGCTATCGTCAACAATACCTGGAAAGCAACCAGACCCATTCTGAATTATTTCCTGGTGTTAAAGAACTACTGGAAGTACTGGAACAACAGGGTTACTGGTTAGCCATTGCAACCGGCAAAGGTCGCCAGGGACTGGATATGGTGTTACAGGAAACACAACTACATTCACGTTTTCATATTACCCGTTGTGCCAGTGAGACCTGCTCCAAACCACACCCGCAAATGCTGGAAGAAATTCTGCAATTTACCGGGCTTGAAGCTCACCAGGCGTTAATGATCGGTGACACAGAATACGATATGGAAATGGCAAAAAATGCAAAAATTGATGCTTTAGCTGTCAGTTATGGTGTACATGCAGTGGATCGTTTGCTAAAACATAAGCCTGTAGATTGTTTACATGATATTAGAGAATTACCAGACTGTTTGAATAAATTAAACCAGGAACAAAATAATGACCGATGATAACTGGGAAAGAAGTGTTCTAGAACGTATTGCAACGGAAGGATTAAAAGAACAGAAGCGCACACGTCGCTGGGGGATTTTCTTCAAAGGACTTACCTTTGTTTACCTTTTTGTTTTGCTGGCCATTATGATTCCATCATCAGACTTAAAACATGGCATTAAGCCTGGTGAAAAACACACAGCCCTGGTCAATCTTAAAGGCATTATTACCCCTGGCTCTGAAGCCAGTGCAGACAATATTATTACTGGCCTGAGAAATGCGTTTGAAAATGAAAATACAGCTGGTGTTATTTTACGCATCAACTCCCCCGGTGGCAGCCCGGTACAGTCTGGCTATATTTACGATGAAATTTTGCGCCTGAGAGAAAAACACCCTGATATCCCGATGCATGCAGTCATTACAGATATCTGCGCTTCAGGTGGTTACTATGTTGCAGCAGCTGCGGAAAAAATATTTGCCGACCAGGCCAGTATTGTTGGCTCAGTTGGGGTACGCATGGATAACTTCGGCTTTGTTGAAGCTATGAAAAAAATGGGTATCGAACGCCGCACTCTCACAGCGGGTGAAAATAAGGCATTGCTTGATCCGTTTTCACCGGTTAATCCAGAAGTCAATAAACACCTACAAACCCTGCTGGATAATATTCACGGACAGTTCATTAACGCCATCAAACAGGGCCGTGGGAACAGGCTCAAAGAAGTGGAAGGTATGTTCAGTGGCCTGATCTGGACCGGTGACCAGAGTGTTGAACTTGGCCTGGTGGATGAACTGGCCAGTTCCAGCCAGGTAGCACGAGATGTCATTGGTGCAGAACACATAGTGGATTTCACCATGAAACCTGACTTTCTGGAACGCTTCTCCAGAACTGTCAGCAGCCAGTTAAGTGAACTGCTAATTGAAAAAGTCCTGCTACTCAAATTACAGTAATCAGCACAATAACAACAGCTGTTCATTCTAAACAGGTAATTTTCCTGTAATTAATAGAACCCATCACGGAAAGTCTGTGATTTATGTTCTATTCTTGTATGCAATACAAGTACATACAAGAATTCAACAATAAATCGAGGGGCGAATGAAAAAAGGGATATGGAGAAGCGACTGGTTCGCTGGTCTTGCTATTAGCCTGCTCATCATATTCCTGGGTAATGGCGGCGCCTTTGATGCAATTGAGCGTAGCGCTTATGATCTGGGTGTAAAAGCTTCAAGCCGAACCCCCAGCGATAAAATTGCCATTATTGCGATTGACGATGCCAGTATCGCTAACATCGGTCGCTGGCCCTGGCCTCGAGATATCCAGGCGGAAATGCATAAAATCCTGCGTGAGAGTGGTGCCAGGGTAATCGGGCAAACCACACTATTTGTTGATCCCCAGATTGACCCCGGTCTCAGCCATATCCAGAATCTACTGTCATTTTATGCCAGCTCCAGTCTCTCGGCTGACCTTTCAAACATCAGCCCTCAATTACCTGCTAATGTACAAAACCTGGAAGCTGATCTTGCCGCCCTCGGTGAACAGCTAATGCTGGCTGAACAATCCCTTAACACGGACCAGATTCTGGCTCAGAGCCTGGAAGAAGATAAAAATGTTATCCTGGCAATGCATTTCTCAATTGGACAGCCGATTGGAAAACCAGATGCAGCAACACCAGACTATATAAAACGCAATATTCTGCAAAACGTAGTTAATAACCCTAACATCAACATCGGTGGAAACTCACCATTACCTGCCGTTGCAGCTTTATTCCCGATACAGGAACTGGGGCCGATGGCTGACAGCATTGGCGCAGTAAGCTCATACCCTGATCCTGATGGTGCT
>JAOUQA010000275.1 GCA_029879605.1 Gammaproteobacteria bacterium | reverse complement strand
TCGGTTTCCTATTCCAAAATTAAAACACCTGGATCTTATCCTGCAAAAAGACGCCTGGATTGTCGTTGACAGGGCCCTGAGTGATTTTCCAATACTCGCATGGACCAGCTTTCAAACAGAACACCGAGATTCACTACATGAACCCATTCAATGTGAAATACGAATTTTTCATTTTGCTGCCAGTATGATTCTTAAACGTACACTTGAAGCCATGGAGCTTGTACTGGGAGAAGAGCTTTCCACGAATGTACCAGATGACTGTTCCATTATACCTTTCAGGAAACATCCCTAATTATATATTTACTACACGTAGCCTGTCGTAAAAATTCAGTATTAATTGCCCTGTTTTTTCATTATAGTGTCACACCCTGTAAATTAAGATACTGAATATCATGCTGTTGAAATTACTTAGAGAAGGCCTGGGACAACTTATTGTTATAATCAATTTCATTACACTTCCCAGGAAAATGAAGCGTAGTAATGAAGAACAGAAAGCGGTTAATCAACGCGTCAGCAATATGAGCCTGTATCAGTTCAAACGCTGCCCCTTTTGCACAAAAACTCGTCGACACATACACAAGCTTAACTTACCGATTACATACCGTGATGCCAGTCGAGGATCTGCGCACCGTGACGAACTTGAAAATCTTGGCGGCCAGGTCAAAGTTCCCTGTTTACGAATTGACAAAGATAATGACACTCAATGGTTATATGAATCATCTAAAATAATTGCTTTCCTGCATCAGGAATTTGGCGAAAACACTTAATCAACTCTCAAATCATTTATGATGACGCTATTCAGAATTGCCCTCATAAATAATCAAGGACATAATTTTCTAGCAAATTCACAACTGGAACAAATGATTTGATTTCAGTTTATTTTTTTATCGACAACAACCAGTCTTCCATAAAACGATTGGCATGAACATCCATTTCATAACCATATTTTTGTGTATCAGCCCTGAGCTGTTGAACCGAAATTTTATCTGACCGTTGTATTTCATTAACATGACCGATAAACCAGCGCTCCATTCCATGCACAGTCACTTCTGGATGAAACTGCAGGGCCAGGCAGCGTTTTTTCCAGGCAAACGCCTGGTTAGCAACTAAATCTGTTGAAGCCAGGTGAACTGCACCTTCAGGCAAATCAAATGTGTCACCATGCCAGTGCAACACCTGCGTATGCTCTGCAGATAAATGCCTTAATGCGGATTCTGTTCCAGCCGTCGTTAATGTAATCGGTGCCCAGCCAATTTCTTTTGCTGGCCCAGGATATACCCTTGCACCCAGGGCACGTGCCATCAATTGAGCACCAAGACATATCCCCAAAGTTGGCATATCACTATTTAAACGAGCCTGTAATATTTCCAGTTCATCTTCAAGAAATGGATAATCCACTTCATCATTAGCACCGATCGGGCCACCCAGACTAATTAATAGCTCGGGATCACAGGGATCGATCCATGACAAATCATCCATACCAGCTTCAAGATAACGCACCTGGTAACCCGCAGCCTGAATGGTTCTTTCCAGCAGACCCAGATCCTCAAATGCCAGATGACGAATAACTAGTGCAGTTTTCACGAATAGATCAGCCCTTAAAGTAATTAATAAAAGATAAAACAGCTGTACTGTAAATTATCTGTGTAGCCGATGTTTAACAACCGGGTTCTCCGAACCGAAGTATATTTTATGCCCGACCAGGATAAAACCAGTCTTTCTCATGGCTTGCCATTTAATTCCACCTGCGCAAAACGCCAGTCTCAAGTACAATAAGCATTTTTAATCTGTGGAACCCTTATGAGCAACCTGCACACCAGCCAGTTATCCGGCCTGAAACTTCTACACAAAGGCAAAGTTCGGGATAACTATGAGATTGATGACAAGCACATGTTAATTGTGACCACAGACCGCATTTCTGCTTTTGATGTCATCATGCCAACACCCATCCCGGAAAAAGGCGCTATTTTAAACGCGGTCACCCGTTTCTGGCTAAATAAGCTCAAACATATTATTCCCAATCACCTTGCGGATATCTCCCTGGAACAGGTTGTCCCGGACAAGACTGAACGTGATGCCATCGCCTCACATGCCATGGTGGTTAAAAAGCTCAAAGCATTACCTGTAGAGGCCATAGTCCGTGGCTACATCATCGGCTCTGGCTGGAAAGATTATCAGAAGACTGGGGCTATCTGCGGCATTGAGTTGCCAGCAGGCCTGCAAATGGCAGATAAGCTGCCTGAACCCATCTTCACCCCGTCGACCAAGGCAAATGTGGGTGATCATGATGAAAATATCGACTTCAGTAAAACCGTTGAACTATTAGGCGAACAACTGGCTAACCAGGTCAAAGACACCAGCTTACGCCTGTATAAAGAAGCAGCTGAATATGCCCTTGAAAGAGGGATTATTATTGCCGATACCAAGTTTGAATTTGGCCTGGATAAAAATGACCAGCTGGTGCTGATTGATGAAGTCCTGACCCCGGACTCTTCCCGCTTCTGGCCAGCAGACCAGTACCAGCCCGGCACCAGCCCAATGAGCTTTGACAAACAGTTTGTTCGTGATTACCTGGAAACCCTGGACTGGAACAAAACAGCTCCCGGCCCTGAATTACCCGAAGACATTATTACTAAAACGGCTGAAAAATACCGTGAGGCTTTAAACAGACTCACCACCTGATATGAAAGGTATATTTATAACAGGCACCAGTACTGATGTTGGCAAGACTTATATTGGCACTCAAATAGCCAGGGAGCTTCAACATCACAAGCTTTCAGTGGTGCCACGCAAACCGGTCGAAAGTGGCTGCCTGGCCGAGAATAACCAGCTAATTCCCCGGGATGCACTGGCTTTAAAAAATGCGGCTGGTTATCAAGGCTCACTGGACGAGGTATGCCCCTATCGCTTTGAACCTGCCATATCGCCAGTACGGGCCGCCCGGCTTGCCAACCTGGCATTAAGTATTGAACAGGTAAGGCGTGCCTGCACTGCGGGTTTTAACCCTGATACCGACTTTCTGCTAGTTGAAGGTGCAGGTGGCTTCTACTCCCCTCTGTGTACCGATGGTCTTAATGCCGACCTGGCCCAGGCACTTAACTTACCCATTGTGCTTATTGCTAAAGACAGGCTGGGCTGTATTAATGACATACTGTTAACTGTTGAAGCCATTGGAGCCAGGGGACTCGATTTATCCTGTATCATTCTCAATCAACCAGAAACACCTGAATCCAGTCCACATATGGACAATGAAGCAGAGTTAAAAGACATGCTTGATTACCCCCTGTTTCATCTACCTTTCCTGCCACAAAACACATCCAAAAAATCCATTCAAAATATCGTAGATTTCATCTTGAAACGAGTCTGAACCCAGCCTGTAGATAAACCCAGCGAACTGAAGTAGTTCACAGAAAAATAAACGACTTTTCTACTTTTCCACAGCATTAATAACAGAATTCGATATATAAACTATCATTAATGAATCAGGTATTTTCAATATCTCGCAACAATCAACTGGGAAATGGATCATGAAAACAATCAAGGCATTTTTATATATCTTATTATCTTCAGGCTTAATTCTGTCCGGCTGCGGTGGCGGTGGTGGTGGCGGGGCAGCCGGCCCAACTTA
>JAOUQA010000274.1 GCA_029879605.1 Gammaproteobacteria bacterium | reverse complement strand
GCCAGTGATTAATTACGATGAAGACCAGCTGGCACAACGATTTGGCGAAGCCTCACTGCAGGAAAATATAAACGAAACAACTGAAAAATTTCATTACCCTGATCTTGGCCTGCTTATTCTCCTGGATACAAATGGCCCTGAGCAATTTATTTATTCTTACCCTGAAACAGAAACTACGCCAGAAAACTAAGCGTCATAAACACCGTGTTCTCGAGTTGCCAGGAACTTAATATCTGGCCAACGCTCCATAGTCATATCCAGGTTCACCCGGGTTGGCGCGATATACACCAGGTCACCCGCATGATCGAGCGCCAGGTTAGCAGATGCTTTTCCTTTAAACTGGGCAAGCATTTTTTCATCTTCACACTCAACCCAGCGAGCAGTTGTTACACTGACATTTTCAAATGCACAATCAACACTGTATTCATCTTTAAGCCTGTGCGCGACTACGTCAAACTGCAACACACCCACTGCACCAAGAATCAGGTCATTATTATTTAACGGACGATACAACTGTGTTGCACCCTCTTCGCACAACTGGATAAGTCCTTTTTGCAAGGCTTTCATTTTCAAAGGATCACGTAATTGTGCTCGACGAAATAATTCAGGCGCAAAATTTGGAATACCCGTAAAAGAAAGGTCTTCCCCCAGGGTAAAGGTATCTCCAATACGAATGGTGCCATGATTATGCAAACCTATAATATCACCCGCAAAAGCATTATCAACGTGACCACGATCCGAGGCCATAAAGGTTACCGCGTCTGCCAGCTTGATATCTTTTTTAATACGCACATGTTTTACTTTCATACCTTTATGGTATTCGCCTGAACAAATGCGCAAAAAAGCAATTCGATCACGATGCTGTGGATCCATATTCGCCTGGATTTTAAAAACAAAGCCGGTAAATTTTTCTTCTTCAGCTTTGATTTCACGTGCGCCTGCATCCCTGGATTTTGGATAAGGCGCATAGTCTGCCAGTGCATCCAGGATTTCTTTAATACCAAAATTATTTATTGCCGAGCCAAAGAATACCGGTGTTAATTCACCATTAAGATAGGCTTCGAGGTCAAACTCATGACTGGCACCCTTTACCAGTTCAATTTCATCGCGTAGATCCTGCGCCATGGAACCGAGCTTTTCATCCAGCATGGGATTATCCAGACCCTGCACTACTTCTCCTGTCTGCACCTTGCCGCCATGGGTGGCACTGAAAAAATGTACACTATCATTATAAAGATGAAACACACCTTTAAAACCCTTACCCATACCAATAGGCCAGGTCATGGGAGCACACTTGATATTCAGCACAGTTTCCACTTCATCAAGCAAATCAATAGGATCACGTGCCTCACGATCCATTTTGTTGACGAAGGTAATAATGGGAGTATCACGCAGACGACACACATCCATTAACTTGATAGTACGCTCTTCTACACCTTTAGCGGCATCAATTACCATTAAGGCAGAATCCACAGCAGTTAATGTACGATAAGTATCTTCTGAAAAATCCGCATGCCCCGGGGTATCGAGCAAATTAATAATGCAATTATTATGGGGAAACTGCATGACCGATGAGGTTACAGAAATACCACGCTGTTTCTCCAGCTCCATCCAGTCCGAAGTAGCGTGTCGAGCAGCCTTACGCCCCTTAACTGTACCCGCCATCTGGATAGCACCTCCAAACAGCAGCAATTTTTCAGTCAGGGTTGTTTTACCCGCATCGGGATGGGAAATAATTGCAAATGTGCGACGACGCTGCATTTGCTGCAAATAATCAGACATAGAAAACAACACATCAAAATAAAGTGGGCGAATTATACAACAAGATAGAAAAATAATACTGAATTGGCCTGTCAATCCTGATCATGACTTTCTTCACAGGGTATATTCAGGATTCTGGCAAAAACCGATTCTAATCTTGTTCCTCATCTTCAGGGATATTAAGAGCTTTTGCAAAAACTAAGGCATCTTCCTTACCTTCGCCCGCCGGGTAATAATCTTTTCTAACACCTATTTCATTAAAGCCTTCATCCATATATAACTGGATAGCCACGGTATTTGATCGTCGAACTTCGAGAAATAGTGAATCCGTATCATGCTGACTTGCCACATCCACCAGTTTATGTAGCATTTTTCTGCCAAGACCCTTGCCCCGTAACTCGGTAGCAACACATACATTTAAAATATGAGCTTCATTCGCAGCAACTGAAATTATACCGTAGGCCTGGATGACCTCATGTTCAACATAAACAAAACAGTAGTAACCCACACGTATACAGTCACGGAAAATACCTGCAGTCCATGGACTAATGTAGGCGCTTTCTTCAATCTCAATCACCCGTGGCACATCTTCAAAATACATGGGCCTGAAACCAGTGATCGGTTCAAAATCAGGATTTAATGCCATAACTAATTATTATTGAGGAATCGCCTAACTTCCAGTAAATCTTGCCATGATTTACGTTTTTCAATGGGTTTTCGCAGCAGATAAGCCGGGTGATAACTGACATACAGGGGGATACCATTATAGGTATATTGCTTCTGACGCAAGGAGCCCAGTTTATCCTGGGTCAACAGCAAATGATGAGCAGCAACCCGTCCAAGTGCCAGAATTAACTTTGGCTGCACCAGTTTAATCTGCTGTTGCAAATAAGGATCACAACAGACGATTTCACTGGTATGCGGTTTACGGTTAGCAGGGGGGTGACATTTAAGAACATTAGTTATATACACGTTCTGACGATCAAGGCCGATAGCCTGCATCATGGCGTCAAGTAAATGACCGGCACTACCAACAAATGGATCACCTTTTATATCCTCTTCCTCCCCGGGTGCCTCACCGATCAACATTAAGTCAGCATTCCGGTTACCCACATCAAACACAGTCTGAGTCCGCGTCTGATGTAACTCGCATAACTGACAGTGACTCACCTGTTGCTCTAGTGTCGGCCAGTCACAGGTAGATATATCAATTTTACCGGGTAGCAGATCAGGCTCAATTTTTAGAACTTCAGCTGATTCGCTAACTTCAGCAACTACAGGTTCTGCAACCTGTGCATGTGTTTCAGTTAAGTCATCTGACTCATGCCTTGAATACCAGGGCTGAATACCCATAGCCTGTAAATATTCCACCCGCGTTGTTTCATCAAGAGTGCATCCCTGCGGCTTAGCTATTGACGAATCCCTGGAAGACATTAATCAAACATCACCCAGCTGGGGATGCTCCCTTTCTTCGGGTAACATGACTTTGTTTAGCGCATTTATGTAAGCCTTGGTCGAAGCTATAACTATATCCGTGTCCGCACCCTGGCCATGCACAATACGACCATTGTGTGAAAGCCTTACGGTAACTTCACCCTGTGAGTCGGTACCACTGGTAATATTATTTACCGAGTAGAGCTGTAGCTCAGACTGACTATTAACCACTTTTTCGATGGCCTTATAGGCAGCATCCACTGGACCACTTCCCTGGGCACTGATCGAATGCTCAACACCATCAAGGTTAATCACAATCTCGGCCTCAGGTTTTTCACCGGTTTCTGAACAGACTTTTAAGCTCACCAGTTTGACATGTTCATTAATTGCCATTTTATTGGTATCGGCGACCAGTGCCTGTAAATCTTCATCATAG
>JAOUQA010000273.1 GCA_029879605.1 Gammaproteobacteria bacterium | reverse complement strand
CCGTGATGCAACAATGATGAATCGCCTTCATTATGAGATGCAGGATCTAATTCGACAAACTGTTTTTGAACAGTTTGTGTTTTTTACCCAGTGGCATGAAATTCGTGTCTATGCCAAACAGCATGGAATTGAATTATTTGGGGACATGCCTATTTTCGTGGCACTGGATAGTGCTGATGTCTGGTCTAAAAAACAGAATTTTTTAATTAATTCCGATGGCGAGATGGAGTTTATTTCTGGTGTTCCACCCGATGCATTTTCAGATAAAGGTCAGCGCTGGGGTAATCCATTGTATAACTGGCAGTATATGCAATCAACAAAATATGAATGGTGGAAGCAGCGCCTCCAGACACAACTGGAACTGTTTGATATGGTACGGATTGATCATTTTAGAGGACTTCAGGCATGCTGGTATATTCCGGAACAGGATGATACAGCAATAAATGGAGAATGGGTTGAAGTACCAGGCCGTGAAATGCTGACCACATTATTTGCAAACTTTGATTATTTACCATTAATTGCGGAAGATCTTGGAGTGATTACAGATGATGTAATCAGGCTTAAACATGATTTTAATATGCCGGGTATGAAAGTATTGCAATTTGCTTTTGATGGCAATAATGCAAATCCGCATTTACCTCATTGTCATGAGCCAGGTGATGTTATTTATACCGGCACCCATGATAATGATACGTTACTTGGCTGGTTAAAAACTGAGTCTAGTTATAACAAAAAATACCTGGAAGAGTATATTAATGAGCATTTTGTATCTGTCGAGGAAAGACAGTTGTCGATGATAAGACTGGCTATGGCATCAGTTTCATTTTTATGCATTATTCCTTTGCAGGATTTAATGATGCTTGATTCTGAATCGAGAATGAACGTACCAGGTACAACGGAAGGGAACTGGCAATGGCGGTTTGACTGGTCGTTATTAAGACCTGATGTTCTCGAAACTGTATCTCACTATATGTCGTTGTATCAGAGGTGATGAAATGACTGGTAAAAACAAACCATGTTCTGTAAATATATCTGAAATGAAGAAATTACCGACAGATAGTCAATCACTGGCGAAAGACTTTGAGCGATACCTGACGCGTCATCTTGGGCGTTTTGTAGGCTGTGTGCCTTTTTATTTATACGAGGCACTTTCTTTAACACTTCGTGACCACATAATGACTGACTGGCGAAATACCTGGAAATATTATGATCAAAAGGGAACAAGAAAAGCTTACTACATGTCGTTAGAGTTTTTAATTGGTCGTTCTCTTGGGAATCATCTTATTAATCTTGATATCAAAAATGAGTCAAAGGAGGCAATGAATAAATTTGCCCTTGATCTTGAGGAGATAATTACTGAGGAGCATGATGCTGGTTTAGGTAATGGTGGCCTTGGGCGTCTGGCAGCCTGCTTCATGGATAGTTGTGCGACTTTAAATTTACCCGTGATTGGTTACGGTATCCGTTATGAATATGGCATGTTTCGCCAGGTTATTAATGATGGTTACCAGGTCGAGGAGCCTGATCACTGGTTAAGGGATGATAATCCATGGGAACTCGAACGACCCGAGTATACGCAGGTTATTAAGTTCGGTGGTCATGTAGATACTATGACTGAGATTAATGGTAAAACGATCTATTTATGGCGTGATACAGATGACGTGCTTGCTATACCTTATGATGTGCCTATTTCAGGCTATAAGAATAATACTGTTAATACCTTGCGGTTATGGAGTGCAAGTGCAACGAATGTATTTAGCCTGGCTGACTTTAAT
The DNA here is from genome assembly GCA_029879605.1 of Gammaproteobacteria bacterium. Taxonomy (GTDB): domain Bacteria; phylum Pseudomonadota; class Gammaproteobacteria; order SZUA-229; family SZUA-229; genus JAPHQX01. The sequence goes on along the minus strand of JAOUQA010000273.1, from coordinate 1,869 downwards.
GCCGGCAGTTACTCTGATGCTGTTGAAAGTAAAAATGATGCTGAGCATATATCAATGGTGCTTTATCCTAATGATGCCAGTGAAAATGGTAAGGAGTTACGTCTAAAACAGCAGTATTTCCTGGCATCAGCAAGTTTGCAGGATGTGATGCGAATGTGGACGCTTAATGAAGGTGATGATTTATGTCAGTTCGCGGCTTTGAATGTTTTCCAGATGAACGACACTCATCCAACGATTGCTGTTGCAGAATTGATGCGTTTATTAATAGATGAAAAAAATATGACATGGGATGATGCCTGGTGGATAACGACTCGAACTATGGCATATACCAATCATACATTGTTACCCGAGGCGCTGGAGAAATGGCCTGTTTCCCTGTTTGAAAAACTATTGCCCAGGCTGTTACAGATTATTTATGAAATCAATGCTCGTTTTCTTAAAGAAGTATCCAGTAAGTGGCCCGGTGATACTAATAGACTGGTAAGGATGTCGATTATCGAAGAGGGCGACACTAAAAATGTGCGTATGGCATACCTGGCCATTGTTGGAAGTTTCTCGGTGAATGGTGTAGCGGCTTTACATTCGCAGTTGCTGGTTGACGGCCTGTTTAAGGATTTTTATGAATTATGGCCGGAAAAGTTTAATAACAAAACGAATGGTGTTACGCCACGGCGATGGATTGTGCATTCTAATCCCCTTATGACTCAGCTTATAAGTGAGAAAATAGGAGATCAATGGATTCATCAGCTTGAAGATATCGAAAAATTAAAAAGCTATGCCAGTGATGCTGATTTTATTAAGCGTTGGCGTAATGTAAAAACTGAAAATAAAACCAGGCTGGCAGACCTCGTTAAAGAACTATGTAATGTTGATTTTGACGTTAGCTCAATATTTGATGTCCAGGTTAAACGTATACACGAATATAAACGTCAGTTATTAAACGTGCTACATGTAATACATTTGTATAATCGTGTAAAGAATAATGATACCCAGGACTGGACCAATCGTTGTGTGCTAATTGGTGGTAAAGCAGCACCCGGATACCGCATTGCTAAACGTATTATCAAACTGATTAATAATGTCGCCGATGTGATTAATAATGACCCCCAGGTTGGAGATAAACTTAAACTGGCATTTATACCTAATTATGGGGTATCAAAAATGGAAATTATCTGTCCCGGGACAGATTTATCTGAGCAAATATCAACTGCGGGGAAGGAAGCATCGGGTACCGGTAATATGAAGTTCATGATGAATGGTGCAGTAACTATTGGTACGTATGATGGTGCTAATATCGAAATCCTGGATGCAGTCGGCAAAGAAAACTTTTTCCTGTTTGGTTTGAAGGCCGAAGAGGTAGAAGCACGACGCAGGCATTATCAGCCTGACAAAATTATTGAGCATGATGACGACCTGAAACAGGTAATGCATTTATTAAGCTGTGGTCATTTTAATTCATTTGAGTCGGGGATTTTTGATGAAATCATCGAGTCATTATTAAGTCCAGATGATCCATGGCTGACACTGGCGGATTTTAGAGCTTATGTTGATGCCCAGCAGGCAGTAGCACTGGCATACCAGGATCAGGTGGCATGGGACAAAATGAGTATTATGAATACAGCCTGTAGTGGTTTCTTCTCAACTGATCGCACTATGCAGGAATATAATCGTGATATATGGAAGCTGAATACCTGATATGGTTATTTAAAACGATTAATTAATAATGAGAATCCCATGCAAATCCTGGCAGCTGATATTGGCGGTACAAATACACGACTAATCTATGCTGATATGGGTGAGGGGCAGCGGCATGTTATAGCTGAAACTGTCTATCCCAGTGCAAAATACAATCAGTTTGCGGATGTGTTA
>JAOUQA010000272.1 GCA_029879605.1 Gammaproteobacteria bacterium | reverse complement strand
GTGGTGTCATTACTTTCGCTCAGGTAACGCGCACCCCCTGAAATTGAGAGATCATATGAGCGACGCAACTCAGCCAGTCGTTGTTTTGATTGGGCAATACGTTCTTCAGTTGCCAGGTGAACCAGGTCAGGATTACTGGTGAGTAATGTTTCAAGTCGACTGAAGTCATCGATATCAGGCAAGCTAAACAGACTGGCCTGGGCCCTGGAAAACTGTGGCTGAGTTTCACCCCAGTGGCTGGCAAGTTTTAATCGGGATATCATTAGCTCATGTTGTGCGTGTTTTGCTTTTATTTCAGATCGGGCAACATCAATGGCTAGTTGGCGCTTCTCAGCACGGTGACTTTTTCCAGCGGCAACTCGTTTAGAAATAGTTTGATACGTATGTTTTACCAGTGCCAGGTGATCGTTGGCGATTTTTAGACGTTGCTGATTGACTACAACGTGGATGAACTGCTGGGCGACTCGGGCCAGTAAGTCAAGGTGTTGACTGTCCTGCTGGTTAGATAGCTGCAATGCCTGTTGTTTTGCCAGTTCACCACGTAAAGCCGGTTTATTACCTGACTCAAATACTTTTGACAGGCTAAGTGTCGTCTCAAGTTGATCAGTGTTTTTAAAACGTCCAGTGCCGGAAAAATTTTCTATTTCCAGTGTCATTTCTACGGGTGTAGATTGTTGAGCCTGGCGAATTCTTGCAGCCATAGCTTTAGCTTTAAAGCGGTTAATACCCGTTTGTAGATTATTATCCAGTACCCTGGCAATAGCCTGGCTCAGATTGAGTGCTGATATCTGTTTTGATTCATCGGCATAGCTGACTGTAGTGGCAAGCCACATCAGCACCATGAAAATCCCAAATCGCATGTTGTTTCCTCGTACTGGCCTGATAACAGGCTCAATAAATAACAAATACTATTTGCGCTCGGGTTTATTGATTCATGATGTGGCCTGGCACTGTAAAAAAATACACAGACATCAATCAGGCATGTAACTGAAACAGGTACACCCGGGAGCTAATAAAATTAAGAAATGATTGTTATTGCGGAGGAGCGCGTAGTTGAGGAGGTAAGGCTGGCACCCGGCTTTGATAAGGCGAGTGTTGACGGGTGTATTGATATAAAAGCGTTTGAATGCTTCGAGAGGTAAATAGAGCAAAAATGCTAATTAAAACAAAAGCAAAGAGCGGCAATAAAGAACTCGAATTTTTGTTTATACCTTCAGGTGAAATGTCGATATTAAATGAATCAGCATCTGCATGGAGATCTGAAGAAGCATGTTCTGCATCATGAATATTTCCAATATGAGCCTGCTTCAGGTCAATTTCATGGTTATGTTCCTGGCTGGTTGTAACAGGCTGATGGCCAGTATGTATGTGCAGGTGTAACTGAATAGATAACATGAATACAAACACTGGCAGCAGGTAAGCAAGCCAGAGCAGTGGGGATTTTAATATGTAGTCACGAAATCGTTTCATGGTGCGAAGTTTAGACAGTTAATCTTATTTAAGTCAAGTATCGAATATTGTTGTGTTATTGATTGGGTTGCTGGCTAAAAGTTCAATTATGTTGGAGAGACTGTGTAATTAATTTTAGTCAGTGGCTTAATCTGTCTTAATATGACGTAGGAAGGTAACAGATATAGAATCCGGATAAAAACAAAATCTTGTGGTTAGTAAATTTCAGTATTAAATAGTATGTCAGGATATTTTTGTAAATTTATAACTTTAAAAACCTGGTACTGTAATTAGCAACCTTCTTCATAAACCTCTACGACATCAATAATTGACAGACTGCCGGATGGCATAAATAGTGTCATAGAATAAGATGGCCTGGCAGTTTTGCTAGTAGCTGTTTTAGACTGAATACCAGCTTTATTTTCTGTTGGTGTTGTATTTACACTGGCAGAAAAAAGCAGAATAGTCAGCGCCGAAATAGACGTAAAAAATTTCATTTGTCATTTTCCTTTACACATTTACAGGCTTTGCCTGTTTATAGAGATTATGTGCAAGAAGCATACCTATTACGCTTTTTCCTGCATTTACAGTAGTTTGAAAATCGTATAATTCGAACGGGTGATGCTGAAAGTGTAAAGTTATCTGACAAATAATGATGATAACGAGTAAAGCGATTAAATGGCTAAAAGCGGTTATTGGTGGGTTTAATGAGATCAAGGTTCTTGCTTATTCTTATTAAATTATTTCATGGTTATATTTGTTGTGGAATTATCAAATTAATTAGTTTTTATTTGAACCATGATTTTAAATAAATTCTAAAATTTGTATTACAAGTAAGTAGTTGCTTAAGAGACTTTTAAAAGAATAAAAAATATTTACTAAATTATTTTTCTGCTTTTTTCTTTAGGAGTTACTGCTTTTGGTGCGACAGTTGTTAGGATTAGTTAAATATTTCAATTGTAATCTGATCAGTATGTTTAAACATTATTTCAGTCAATAAATTCAACCACTGTATTAACTATGTCCTGATTGCGCAGGATACGTCGATGTCCCAGGCCACGGGTTTCTAAATAACGGGAACCCTGCCAGGCATCAGACAGTTGCTTACCAAGGTAGGCAGGCACATCATGGTCATCCCTGTCATGGATAATGAGGGCAGGGATGTTGATATCCTGAATGTTTTTATCGGCCGACATGTTTTCCCATATGGTTTTGCCATAGCTGTTTTCAATCTCGCGGATAAAACTTTGCCTGGTGGTTTCATTGATATGTAGTGTCTGGCAGAAGCGATCAACCAGATACTGCATGGTAGTAGGGGAACTGATACAAACGGCTTTGTCTACCTGTAAGTCTGTTGCCCTGAGAGCATAGGCTAGTAACATGCTACCAAAGGAGTGGGCAATCACTGCTTTCGGGATGCCCGCTTCATCAACTACGGCCTGTAGTGCTTCAGCCATTTTGAAAATACTGCTGCTCTTACCCGGTGTGCGACCATGACCGGGCGCATCAAAAGTAATTACCTGGTAGCCTTTATCTACCAGTGGTTGCACAAAAGCCCCCATCTGTGGGCCACGACCACTCCAGCCATGTAGTAAAAATATGCGTTCATTACCTGTGCCCCATCTATAAGTGGCAATCGGACCATGCTGATGGGGAATGCTAATTAACTCGGCAGATTCGCGCCAGCGCTTTTCTCGCATTGGTTCAGGATGTTTAGGCGAAATAAACCAGAGATTGAATAATCGTTTGCCGGCCCAGTCGGGTGAGATCATACCCTGCAGGCGAAATGACCAGCGTAATGAGCGTAATATAAAAGGCGTCTTGCGGCGGTTGCGTCGTTTTTGTTGCGGGGTGATTTTTTTATCAGTAGTCAATGTGGGTATGTAAAGTTAGAAAAGGTTTTGTATTTGTTTGTCATAAGTGTTTGTGTAACCTTAGCACAAATTTGTATTTAAATATTTAGCATTATTAAAAAAATCAAGAAAACAACTATATCGGGCGGCATTCAGGGCGTAGTTGTTTTTGCACTGATATGTAACAAGGAATACCGGTTTCAATCACTATTACCTGTAATCTTGTTTTTATTAATCTCATTAACTTCTTAAGCTTTCCTAACATGAAGCTAACAAATAAAGCTCACACTGCGTCTCAAATTTATTGAGATTAAAAAAGCAGGAGAGTTTTGATATGTTAAAAATAAAAGTTATAAATATT
>JAOUQA010000271.1 GCA_029879605.1 Gammaproteobacteria bacterium | reverse complement strand
TACCAATCATGGTGAAATTAATTTGGCTGGTGGTACAGCTCGCTTTGATCAGGACCTGACAAATTCATCAACAGGTATTATTACCGGGCGTGGCACCTTATATGCAAATGCTGGTTTAACCAATGAAGGAAATATTGGATTAAGCAGTGGCACAACAGATATTCATGGTGATGTGAATAATACAGGCACTGGTTCGATAATTGTGTCAGGTAGTGCAACAGCAACATTTTTTGATGATGTTGTTCATAACGGCACAGAAATTCGTGTCAGTGAAGGTAGCCAGGCTGTTTTCTTTGGCGCGGTTTCCGGTGCCGGTTCTTATACGGGTACGGGTACTGTTTTCTTCGAAGGGGATTTGCTTCCCGGTAATTCACCGGCACTGGTTACCATGGAAGGTGACATGGTGTTAACTGAAACGGCCAACACCTTGATCGAACTGGGTGGTTTATTCCGTGGTGATGAATACGATGCCTTTGATATCGGCGGTTCATTAACACTGGGCGGTACACTGGATGTTGATTTTTTTGATTTAGGCAGCGGTCTGTTTGATGCGTCGCTGGGTGATTCATTTGACCTGTTTACAGCAGAAATGCTGTACGGGGAATTTGATTTACTGACCATGGCTATCCTGGGTGAGGGCCTGGGCTGGCAGCTGGATTATTTAATTGATGAAATCGGCTCAACTGATATTGTGCGTTTAAGCGTGGTATCCGCAGTGCCGGTTCCGGCGGCAGTCTGGTTATTTAGCTCTGGCCTGCTTGTACTGATGCATGTGGGTAGAAAAAGAAAAGCGTTATAAATTGTTGCTGACAAGTCAGGTTGAGTTATGTTTAACAAAGGTCATTTAAATCAAAAGTGTAGTCAGGCAATGAAATTAATAATTTCAGCCTGCTATTTATTAGTGTTGTTAGTATTTATCTTTCCGGCATACGCTGATAAGTCAAATCAGAAAATCATAACGCCCTCGACGCAGGTGCAGCCCGGTTTTGATAAAACATTGAGAGGGTTACACCAGCTTGAAGTGCAGGCCGATGGAACATATGTCGCCCGTGGAAAAGTGAGCGGTAACGGCCAGGTAAAAATACAGCATATTATTTTTGAAAATATTGTTTCACCTGGTAATAGCCCGGGCTGTATAAATATTACCGGTGATGCCACGTTTAGTACAACAGCTACACTGGTGATGGAGATTGGAGGTTCAGACCCGTGTACGGGATTTGACAGGATTTCTGTTGGTGGAACATTAACGGTTAACAGTGCAGCATTTAACCTGGTGCTGATTGATGGTTTTGTTCCTGTTTATGGTCAGCGTTTTGATGTCCTCGACTGGGGTGTATTGGCAGGTGCTGGTTTTGCCAGTATTGATACCAGTGCAGCTGTTCTTCCTTCTCCATTATTATGGGACTTGTCACAACTGGAAGTGACCGGTGAAGTGGTCGTGGGTATCCAGTCTTTTGCCGATGGAGATCTTGCACCCCTGGGTAATCCGGACGGGGTTGTTAATGTAGCTGATATGTTAATTGCAACTCGAATCGTGATGGGTGAGCTGGCACCAGGTGCGCTTGAGTATGCTCATGGTGATATGAACGTGGATGGTGTCATTAACATGAGCGACCTGATTCAAATATATAAACTTGTTTTACCTTAGATTTATTCTGATATAACTTTTACACATAGAAGAAAACCCTCCCCTGGCATAATTCTGCTACAAAGAATTTTATTCTGATTATTACTATGTGCCATTGTGGGAATTTTATTTCCATTATTATTTCAAATTAATTAACGATGTAGCCAGTGATAAATACACGTGTACAGCATTAATCGAATTCATCGAATTTGGTTAAGAATAGAGCTGAACGTTAAATAATCAAATATGACTGTGGCTCAGGTGTTGATATCTTTCTATCAGATGGTAATAAAAGGGCAGCATGCATTGCTTTTAATTTGTAGGTGGTCAATTAGAAGTTAAAGATAGAAATAAATCATGTACTGAGATCAAATTGATCAACTATGCTGGTTAATATGTTCTGAGCGTACTATATAAATAGTTTAAAAGTGGTTTTTAAGAGGGCGGCCTGACAGCTGCGCCTGGTAACAGGAAAAAATAATTATAATGTCTGCAGAAAATGGGAAGCGAATATTCCTGGTCGAGGAATCCCCAACACTACGTTATATTCTGGTTAAGGCTCTGGAACGAAATGGCTATGTACTGGATGCGCTTGATTCATACCAGGAAGCCCAGTCTCGCATACAGAAACTACAGAAAAATTTTGATGGCGTAGTTATTGGGCTGCCCAATTATACAAATAGTCCCCAGGCCGATAAATTAATAAAGCAGTTAAATCAAAAAGAATATCTTCCTTTAAAAGTTTTGTTATTGTCTCATGATTCTAATAAAGAGATCGTTGAGTTAATTGGCAGACGTAAAAATACGGCTTTGTTGTACTGGGATAATTACCAGGAGCTTTCTGATTCACTCGGTAAATTGCTTGAACCTGATAAGTCGCTTGATGAAGTTGAGGTGCATGAGAAAGTAGAATCGTCAATTCGTATTTTATTTGTAGATGATTCGGTCAGTATAAGGCATTACTACAGGCGATTGCTGGAACGAAATGGTTATATTACAGAAACTGCTGAATCAGTATCTGAGGCTTTTGAAAAAGCAACGCATGGTGAATATGACCTGGTTATTACTGATTATTTTATGCCAGAAGAAAATGGTTATGTGCTGTGTCAGAAACTGAAAGATGATCCGCGGACTGAGCGCATACGATCCGCCGTAATAACGGGTACGTATCATGATGATGTCATCAGGGATTGTTTGCAGGCAGGGGCAATGGAGTGCATGTTCAAGAATGAAGCAGAAGAACTGTTCCTGGCCCGTATCTCCGCAATGGGTCGATTTATTGAGATAGAAAAATCCATTGAGACAGATCATAAACTGTTATCCAGTATTTTAGGATCGGTGGGTGATGGTGTTTATGGTGTTGATAATGAAGGTAACATTACTTTTGTAAATCCTGCTGCACTGTCAATTGTTGGTATTAAGACAGCTGATGTCGTTGGCAAATCTGCTAAAGAGACTTTTCATTACCATGCCGATACAGATGCGCATGGTGTTGACCGGCTGTATCGCGCCTATGGAGAGATTACTGAGCTCAGAAGCTGGGAAACTGAGTTCAAACATCATACAGGCAAGGCTATACCCGTTGAGTGTACAGTATATCCACTGACTATTAATGATATTCAGGAAGGATCAGTTGTGGCTTTCAGGGATGTATCAGAACGTAAAATGCTGGAAGAAAAATTACACTGGCAGGCAACACATGATCATCTTACAGGCTTATGCAATCGACGCTACTTTGAAGAACAGCTAGAAGCTGAACTAAGGAATGTGATTCGTGAAGACAAAATGAGCGCGCTAATCTACCTCGATTTAGATCGTTTCAAATATATCAATGATACCGCAGGTCATGAAGCTGGGGATAAGATGCTAATAGAAACATCCAGATTATTAACGCAGAACTTACGTGATAAAGATGTGCTGGCTCGACTGGGAGGTGATGAATTTGCAATTATTTTACGAGACGTGAATGAAAAAAATGCGTTCAAAATTGCTGAGGCTCACCGTATTGCATTAGATGGTAGCAGTTTTATGTTTGCCAAGCAGT
>JAOUQA010000270.1 GCA_029879605.1 Gammaproteobacteria bacterium | reverse complement strand
ATGCCCCGAACCACATCATACCCCCACTTACCGTCTCAATTCGAAACTCTATATTCCAGGGAACTTCAGCAAGAATTGAATCTTCTAATGATTGCATGAACCTGCTTCTATCATCGGCACATATATACATAATGAAATTATCTATGCTACCCAGCAGCTTATTACTTGATACGCCTATTTCTTTTGCTATACCCTGACTAATGAAGTTCAGTCGAAACTCCTGGTCACCTGTCTTACCTATCTGGAAAACAGCGCCAGGTATACTTGATGCAATCTCTGAATATTTTTTCTCACTTTGTTCGAGTGCATCCCTGGCATTTGTTAATCTTCGATTATAAATCAATAAAGCCAGGCTAATACCTGCAAAAAGTGACAACACAACCACCGCAATAATAATAATGCGGACTTCAGCCTGAGTATATCCAGCAAGTAATCGCTTACCAAACCACTTATTATAGATCCGCTCATATTCTCCATTTTTATGAATTTTCTGTATCCCTTCATTAAGAAGTGTAACCACTTCAGAATTACCTTCTTTGACAGTCATTGACCATGAAAGATAACGCAGCGGCTCTCCAACCATTTTCACCTTATCTGATACTCGTAAATTTTGTGCGAAATACATTACGATTTCTCTTGGATAAACAAATGCATCAACTGTTCCACCCATCAGGGCATACAATCCTTCGACGGGCTTATATACAATATGGCATTTAATTTGCGGGTACTGCTTCAGGTACAGGTGTGTAATGTGCTTGTTGACACATGCAACAACTTTTCCATTAAGTGAATCGAGTGTATTAATATCCAGGTTTTCATTACGCACAAAAATCATTTCAGGCATTTCAATAATAGGCCTTGTATAATCAAGGTATGCATCTCGGTCTTTTGTATAACCCGTGTCGTGAATAAAATCTATTTCACCTTTATCAAGCCAGTCAAGCACATCCGTCCAGACAGATGAATGCTTACGTTCAGGCCTGACACCTATCGACTCCAACACGGCATCAGACAGGTCACGACCAAAACCGGTCAACTCACCATCTGAATCAATCATATTAATAGGTGGAAAACTATTGCTCGAGCCGACTCGCAAAGAAGTCGGATTTGAAATAACGGCCTCCGCATAAACACCGAAACCGATACCTATCATTAAAATACTAATTAAATATTTTGCCACATTTGTTTTCGGGTTTTTCACTCACTGTCACCGTCTATCAAAAATTTATTTACTAAAATTATTAATATTCTATATTCAGTATAGTATGGCATTTTATTTTACAAGCACACGTTCCAACTCTGAACGAAATCGAAATGTTAACTTTTATAAACAACACAATTAAATTGTGTAATAGCAAGTACGCGCTTAACCCCCAAAAAGGCTACACACACCAATGAAAGTCATTACATTATTTTTAGTCACGTATTTTATCCCATCAATTACTAATGTTTATGCTGCAGAAGTATTACAAAAAGAACTTGAATTATACGGCAAACTGCATATCTCAACTAACCGGATGGATAATGGCCAGATCAGCGGAACAAGCAATTCCAGCAACGCCAGCCGAATTGGTTTCAAAGGTCGCCACACAACTAAAAAGAACATTGACCTCTTATGGCAACTTGAACAAACCGTCAGGCTTGATGAAGCCAGTGGTCAGTTTGCATCACGCAATTCATTTCTTGGAATTTCAAGTTCGAAGGGTGACATTCTAATTGGTCATATTGATACACCTTACAAGATTGTTGCCGGGCACTGGGGTTTATTCAGTGATATTGTTCCTGACCGACTGGCTTTGCTTGGCGCCAGCATGCATGACAATGTAAAAATGAATGATCGAGGTGAAAACTCAGCGCTCTACAAACTAAAAGTTAACTCATGGGAAATACAGGCAATGTATTCTGCCAGTAACCCGACAATCGAGACCAATGATACGACAGACGACAACAGTGCAGAAATGTTCAGCTACGCACTTATGCATAAAACAAGCAAAAGCTATATTGGAATTGGTTATGAACAATGGGATGGTATGGCAGTCACTAATATTCAAAACAGTCTAACTGAACGTGCCGAGCTTACCGGCTTTCGCCTGTCTGGATACTACTGGTTATCAAGCCTGCAACTTGGTTTTGTCTATGAAAATATCAAGGCAGAAGATTTGAACCGTTTCCCGCACTGGGACAAAGACGTGTATGGCCTAAGCGCACTATATCGAATCAGCCCCGATTTTGATATCGCCTTACATGTATTACGTTCAGATGCCTATGCTAACTCACAAGAAACAGGTGCTCAGCTTAACGGGCTAGGACTGTTTTATCACCTTGATAAGGTTTCTGATATATATTTTGCCTGGGCACTAACCAGTAACGAGACCAATGCCAGCTACAAGGTTGCTGATGGCGGGCATGGTGATACTGTAAAACCCTTTGCTGCTGGCTATGACCCATCAGCTATTTCACTTGGACTGATATACAGCTTTTAACCTGACTAATAAACCTAATACTATATATAACTGCGAAGTCAGAGGCGGGCAATTAACCTGCCCCACCCTGCATATGCCTCAGTATCATTAGACTCAAGCAAACCCCTGATGATATGTGCTTCAATAATGCTTGCAGCTGAGTATATTTTTTTCAAATGAAACTTTTCCTATATTGAAACACTTTATCAATATACCTGTAATAAGCAGCATTAACACAGCATGATTAAAAAATAGCTATAACCCACAGACCAGGGCTCCATATAATCCTGCTTTTTCCTGCATAACCAGTTTGACTGTTAGCTGCTTGAGATTTTCAGTCATCGGCCCTTTATTACACAATGCATCAATAAATCGTCTGCCAGTTATTTTATCCTTGATTTTAGGTGCGATACCGCCAGCAATATATATCTCACCAACAGGAAAATAATGCAATGCACTATCACCGGCCGCACTGCCATAAATATCAATAAAGCAATCCAGTGTTTTTTCGCATAACACATCATCTCCAGCTAATGCATGTTCAGTGATGACCTGTGCCGGATCTGTTGTTAATATCTGTTGTGATACCTCGGCAGATTCAGTAAAGCCTTCGACTTCATGAAGAAACTGATAAATTCTATGCAGGCCATTTCCTGACAGTAAAGTTTCCAGGCTGACATAGGCGTGTTGTTTCTGCAACCATTCAAGCAACCGCGTTTGCTGTTCAGTTTGAGGCGCAAAACCTGTATGTCCTGTCTCGCTCGAATATGCCTGCAATTTTTTCGCATCTCTGACAAGATGCACCGCACCCAGCCCGGTGCCTGCACCAATAATAACCGCATCTGACTCAAGCTGATTCACACCCTGCTGGAGAATGATAAAATCAGACTCATCTAGCTCATTAACACCATAGGCGACTGCAACAAAATCATTAATCAACTTAACCCGTGGTATTTTTAACTGATCAGCCAGCTGTTTCTCACTGATTACCCACGGCAAATTGGTAACTGAAACCACGCCAGATTTAACAGGTCCTGCCACAGAAAAACAGGCCGCATCAAGATGAATTATTTTATGATCAGCAAGAAATTCGCTTAACACATCCGCAAACTGATTGTATTTTGCACTGGGATAGACAGTTTCAGCTATAACATGCCGCTGCCCCTCACCCATATCAGCATAGATTAGTCGTGTATTTGTACCGCCAATATCAGCTGCCAGAATTTG
>JAOUQA010000022.1 GCA_029879605.1 Gammaproteobacteria bacterium | reverse complement strand
GACAAGCCCAGTTCAAATGCTGCAACGCCCACGTTTTCAAAACACAGCTTAAGCATCCGTTTGATTTGCCTGTCTGTGTAATCTGGAAATGCAATGCGCAAATTAACCTGGCCAATATATCGGCGTTGTGGCAATAACCAGTAAACTAATCGGCCAAATAAACGTCCACAAAATTCAATCATACCCAGTGGCATCATAGATAAAAAACGCATCAACGCCAAAGCTAACCAAGTTGGCCAGTACTTGGGTGCCAGGAACTGCTTGACCTTCACTGCTTTAATCATAAATTATTTTTCTGTCAGCCACTGGTTAACCTGCTTAACATCCTGTTCTGAAAGGACACCTGCAGCCTGCTTTAGATACAGTATATTTAAAATATAATCATAACGTGCCCGGGCATAATCTCTTTCGGCACGGTACTGTTCGCGCAATACCGTTAACACCTCAACAGCTGTTCGTGTGCCCACTTGAAAACCTGCCTGTGTTGCCTGGTAGGCGGTCTGGGTTGAAATCAGCGCCTGTTTCAATGCCTTAACCTGGGCAATCGATGCAACTACACCCAGGTAACTATCACGCACCTGTTGTAACACCTGTCTTAAAACCCTGTCATAACTGGCTTTATTTTTATTTACATCGGCAATTGCCTGCCGGGTTTTAGAACGTGTCAGACCACCACTATATAAAGGCACATTTAACTCCAGCATTGCAGTTGTATCTTCTGTATCACGAACTACAAAACTACCACCATCAGGTGTCGAATACTCCTGGCTCAACTGAAAACTAAGTGATGGATAATGTCCGGAACGATTTATTGCAACCTGCTTTTGCGCTGATTCAACACCATAAGACGCTGATTTTAAAAGCGGGTTATTCTGACGAGCAAACGTAACCCATTGCTCTATATCAGCCGGTTCCGGACTGACTAACTGTAAATTGCTGGAAATATTTTCCAGTTCACCTGGAATGTCACCAATAATTACTTTTAAAGCCTCGCGTGCAGTTAACACTTTATTATCAGCCATAATTTCCTGGGCAACGGCAAGATCATACTGTGCCCGTGCTTCTTTAACATCCGTGACAGCTGTTAAGCCTACATCAAATCTTTTTTGTGCCTGCTCAAGCTGACGTTCAATTGCTTTTTTTTCAGCATGGGCAAAACGCAAATTATCTTTAGCGGCCAGCACAGCATAATAAGCCATCGCCACTCTTATAATGAGTGCCTGGCGTTCTGCTTCCAGTTCAACAACTGCCCGGGCAACATTAATATCTGACTGATCCAGTGCCAGGTAAAGACCATGATTATAAATAGACTGGCTTAATGACAACCTGTAACCATCCGTCTTATAACTGGTTTCACCATTCGCTATAGTTGCCGGATCTGAACTGTTACTGATTTCAGTCTGACTTTCCCGGGTATAAATATTCAATTCGAGCTGAGGTAATAAAGATGATTTTGACTGTGGCACAGTTTCCAGCACAGACTGGTAATGATATTCAGCTTCCCTTATGGCCGGGTCGCTTTTTTCTGCCAGTTTAATAGCCTGAAAAAAATCAAGCGCTGGTACCGGCCATGACAACATAACCAGTAACAGAACAGCAACTGTTCGAAAATTGATCATTAGTTTAAATTAAATATACTAATTCTAAAAAACAAATGATTTTCTGGTCTCAGCATTAACAAGTGGTTTAATGGATGTTTCAAATAGAACCTGGTTACTCCACTGATCCTTGGCAATACGTGTTAATAACCGGGCCGACATGACCGGGGCTTCACCAGTCACTATAAACATACGTCCATCTATGGCCAGTGCCTGTTTGAACATATCAGGGATTTCACTAACTGATGCAGTAACAACCACTACGTCATACTGCCTGGATGTATCCAGTACCTGTTGAGCATCACCACACAGCAGGCTTACATTCTGCATATTCTGGGCATCCAGGTTTTTAGCTGCCGCCTGGCTTAACGCCTCATCAATTTCAATACTGGTCACATGATAACCAAGGTAAGCCAGGCAGGCCGTCAGGTAACCGGATCCAGTACCTATTTCCAGAATGTTATCCATGGGCTGAATCTCCAGCGATTGCAGAATACGTCCAACCACAATGGGATGGAGCATAAATTGCCCCCCACCCAGTGGTATCGCTGTATCAGCATAAGCCAGCTTCTTATAGGCATCCGGGACAAAATTTTCTCGTGGAATCTGCTTCAAAGTATCCAGAATCCTGGCATCCAGCACATCCCATGGCCTGACCTGCTGTTCTATCATGTTGAAATGTGCCTGATCGAGAGTTGCTGTGCTCATGTTGTTCCCCAATTTAGTCATAATTTCTTTTCGATGATTCTAACCTGTGTTGATAATACAGGGAACCGGACATACTAATTGTGTTTAAATCTGCATACCAGGCCAAACAGAACTAGGTTTCCTATGCCAATCCATATAAACTTAGCAATCAAGCGAGGCAAGGGTCGACTGGTAACAGAATATGTAAATTACCCTTACCTCAAACGAGGCTAGGGGTGCCTGTAGACAGGCTGAGAAAATACCCTTAGAACCTGAACCGGTTAATACTGGCGTAGGGAAGCTTCGGTACTCCCCCGCCGTTGCATGCCCCTCGAAACCTGAGGAAATATGAATGAGCGCTATTCCAGAAGATTTTATTAACAAGACAGCAAAACTTTCAGAAAAAGTAACCCGTCCTTTTACTAATTCCAGAAAAATCTATATCGAAGGCTCCCGGCCGGATATTCGCGTTGCCATGCGTGAAATCCAGCAAGCGGACACCCCGGCCAGCTTTGGTTTTGAAAAGAACCCACCGATCCCGGTATATGACACCTCCGGGCCTTTCACTGACCCGGACATCGATATCGATTTAATGAAGGGTATGCCAGAGGTGCGCTCTGGCTGGATTAAAGAACGGGACGATACGGAATTACTGGATGGCCCTACTTCAGAATATGGCCAGGCAAGACAGAACAACCCGGACCTGGCCCATTTACGCTTTGAGCATATTCGCCAGCCCCGTCGAGCAAAAGCGGGTAAAAATGTTAGCCAGATGCATTATGCACGCCAGGGTATTATTACCCCTGAAATGGAATACGTGGCTATCCGGGAAAACATGCGCCTGGATGAACTGCGTAAAGACCCGGCCTATAGCAAGTTACTAAAACAGCATAAGGGCGAGAACTTCGGCGCCAGCATCCCCGATCAAGTAACAGCGGAATTTGTCCGTGATGAAGTGGCCCGTGGTCGTGCCATTATCCCTGCCAACATCAACCATCCCGAGCTTGAGCCGATGATCATTGGCCGCAACTTCATGGTCAAGATCAACACCAATATCGGTAACTCGGCGGTAACTTCTTCCATTGAAGAAGAAGTGGAAAAAATGGCCTGGTCTGCCCGCTGGGGTGGTGACACCCTGATGGACCTGTCCACCGGCAAGAATATTCATGAAACCCGCGAGTGGATTTTAAGAAATTCACCCATGCCAATCGGCACCGTGCCCATATACCAGGCACTGGAAAAGGTTAACGGCAAGGCCGAAGACCTGACCTGGGAAATTTTCAAAGATACCCTGATTGAACAGGCCGAACAGGGGGTGGATTATTTCACCATCCATGCCGGTGTGCGCCTGCAATACGTACCCCTGACCGCTGATCGCGTTACCGGTATTGTGTCACGCGGTGGTTCTATCATGGCCAAATGGTGCCTGGCCCATCACAAGGAAAACTTCCTTTATACCCATTTCGAAGACATCTGCGAAATCATGAAAGCCTATGATGTGGCCTTCTCACTGGGTGACGGTCTGCGCCCCGGCTCACTGGCGGATGCCAATGATGCCGCCCAGTTCGGCGAACTGGAAACCCTGGGTGAGCTGACTAAAATTGCCTGGCAACATGATGTACAGGTCATGATCGAAGGTCCTGGTCATGTGCCCATGCAGATGATTAAGGAAAACATGGATAAAGAACTGGTGGATTGTTTCGAAGCGCCTTTCTATACATTAGGCCCACTGACCACCGACATCGCTCCCGGTTATGACCACATCACCTCCGGTATCGGTGCTGCCAACATCGGCTGGTACGGTTGTGCCATGCTGTGTTATGTCACCCCGAAAGAGCATCTCGGCTTACCCAACAAGGAAGATGTACGCGAAGGCATTATCACTTACAAGATTGCTGCCCATGCGGCGGATCTGGCCAAGGGTCACCCCGGTGCCCAGGTGCGTGACAATGCCATGTCCAAGGCACGTTTTGAATTCCGCTGGGAAGACCAGTTCAACCTGGGACTGGATCCGGAAAAAGCCCGTGAATTCCATGACGAAACCCTGCCCAAGGAATCTGCCAAGGTAGCTCACTTCTGCTCCATGTGCGGCCCCCATTTCTGCTCCATGAAAATCTCCCAGGATGTACGCGATTACGCAAAAGAGAATGGCCTGACTGAAACCGATGCCTTAAACAAAGGCATGGAAGAAAAAGCCATCGAGTTTGTAACGAAAGGCGCGGAAATTTACAGCAAGGAATAACAGCAGATCACAGTCACAAACAGGGAAGTTTGTGACTCTGCCCCCAATGCTGCGCCACCGGTACTGTTTTGTGTGAAGAAAATGCTAGAATTGATCCCACATTCCTGATTCAAGCAACAGGCAAACCCAAATACTTTGAATGGCATAACAAGCTGACTATACAAATGATTCTAACTGACTGTAACAACCGTGCTGATATACTTAACTCATTATTAAATCAACTTTCATTTGAGGAAGCCGCTTGATGAAATTCCTGACTGCAATGTTATTCATTATTTTTTCCGGAAATCTGTTTGCAGAAGTTGCGGGCTATGAAGTTGAAATCATTATATTCGAAGATAAAACCAGGCATTACATCAAGGATGAAAACTGGCCATCCCTCACAGAAGATGGAACAATTTACGACAATCAGCCAGCACCCAAAAATACGTTTACTTTAATCAATAATAAAGATTTCAGATTAAACGAACACAAACAAAGACTCGCTAACAGCCCGGATTACAAGGTTCTATACCATATTGCCTGGAAACAACGAGGACTTGATGAAAATGATGCTGTACCTTTTTATATCAACAATGAATCCAAATACAACGACTCTATTAACTCACCTGCTGAGGAAATAAAAGATTCCATTATTAAAGGAAATATAACCCTGGTCTTATCACGATTCTTACATTTAAAAACTAACCTGATATATATGCCCCCAAAAGCTACTGAATCAGCCAGCCAAAACAAGATCGAAAACTCAGAAACCGAAACCACAATCGAGCCTCAGTCAACCCACCATACGTTTTATATCAATTCTGAACGCCGTATGCGAAGCAAAGAAACACATTACATTGACCATCCATTAATTGGCATTGTGTCATTAGTTACACCATATCATCTTGATGACACAAATACCGAATCATTAAATCTACGCTAGTTACCAACAAAGGCCAGATAATACTTAATTTTTAAATAATAATGTTAATTATTAAAACATCAGTCATTAATTATATAAAAGTTTAAACCAACCTTCGCCTACTCTTTAAAATATACTGAACTATAATAATCCTGCAAGGCCTATGCTCATAACGAACTAGAACCTTGTTTTTAAGAAACTAAAATACGCCCTATGCAACCCTGTTAGTTGCATGACCCAACTCACAAAAGAGGTTTACACATGAATCATTTTAAATTCTTCATTGTTATTGCTGCCTGCATTTCTATTTTATATGGGTGCAGCAATGCCACTAATGGCAAAGTAACCGGAGGAGGAACAATCGTTTCAGCATCAGGCAATGGTAAAGCAAATTTTGGATTTAACGGCGATTCATGTACTGGCAAAGTCAAAGGTAAATTTAATTTTCATGATAAATATCATAATGCTGACAAGGGCGGTGTAAAACTTAACGGCACAGTCACAGGTACAGATCACTGTATTGCCACTGGCACTGGTGCCCGTTACAGCGGTGATTGCACTCAATGTGCGAATGGCTACATAGTAAAATTAAATTACAAGTCAACTAATCCAAAGATACCTGGAACAGGCGAGGCTATAGCTTGTGTTGTTGATAATGGCCAGGGCATGAAAGCAACCAGTTCTGACAGCATTTGGGTGAAAGCCACCTCTGGCCCATACTCAGGATACTTTAGCAAAGGAAATGTCCAGGGAAATATTAAAGGACATGCCTGTGATAGTTAAACAGGCTGATTTTCCAGCATTATTATATTAACTATCCGTTTTACTTTATGTCACAATTGCAAGGATCAGAGAGAAATATTCTCTCTGATCCTGCTTATTTCTACCTGCGATTCTGTTCCACATACTTACGTTTAGTGCTGATCCATTCTGAAATGATGGCAGGAGTAAAATCATTATTCCCTGTATAAAGATCAATATCTGATTTTACAATACCTTCGCCTTCGACACTTTCGATAAATAAATACCCAAGCCAGATCCCACCTGACTGATCAATTACTAGATGATATTCATGCTCCCGTACGATGGTGATCTGTGGCGGACTATAATGTCCACTGATCACCAGGTATTCACCATTCATTATTATCGAAGGCTTTGTCTGTGCGAATACATCAGATAAAGACAATCCCACAAGTTTAATAATCGCCGCCTTAAACCCCAGGTCATCCCAGATAGACGCGTTGTTTTTACTTGCCATAGTGGCATAGCTTATATCCAGTTTTTCTCCAGCCCCATAAGCTGGATCAGAAAGTTTATTCAAAATAAGTAATCTTTCACCATAGGCCTGCACCAGACATGTCGTTTCCGCCATTGCGTTATTTGTACATTTCATGTTCCGCGCCTTAAACCAGTCTCGTTGACTGGAACGTAAATTTTTTGCTTTCTCCGGGCTCATATTTTTGCGAAGTTTGCTATAAATTTTACCCAGCTTTTGATCTGCATTTGCCAACTCTTCAGACTGGCATATAGCATGCTCTATAGCAGTACCGGCTTTTTCACAATCAAAGCTGGCCTTAAAAACACTCCGAACCACGGGAAAGTTCCTGGTAATATTTTCACTGATTACCTGCATCTGGATAGTCCTTTGCCATTTTTCCCCGTGCCCGGTGAGAGTAAAAACTATATTGTTATCCGTATCCTCAGCTTTGATTTTTTCTGCATCGATAAAGCGAGTACTACCCTGGTACATAAGCTGGGTATAACCTGCCGGCTGATCAACACTCTCCCTGAACTGGTTGCTGTAATCAAAACCATCATTTGTTAGATTGGTGATAAACAACTCATCATACTCAGCTGTACTTTTATCTCGCCATTCACCTTTCCAGCGCTGTACATCACCGGCCCAGGCAATAGTGTTCTGCAACAGAAAAATCAATATCACTTGCAGACATCTGTTTATCAACTGATTTTTCATCATAATTTCCTACCCTTCAAATTTTAAAACCAGTGGGGGTTTCACTTGTTGTATATCCCAAAACAAAACAGCTTATTCCGGGATATTTATTTTTTCCATTAGATAACATAAACAATCCTGGCGTATAGCAGTTGTATTCACTGTGAGCATGGATGGCATGACAGTTCTGTTTAAAACAATCTGGTTACCGGATAATTTGAAATACTCATGACTGACTTCATTATCATTTTCATCCATAACCTGTAAGAAGGCATTGCTTTCCGGTTCGATTTCCGCAAATACTTCACCCGGCTCCAGCTCGACAAAGTTATACATTTCCAGTTCGGGATGAAAATTAATAGTAGCATCATCGGCAAAACCAAAAGAATATTTTTCCGGTACATACACCCGTGCCACGGTGTGGTAAAGATTAATATATTCCGGCACATGATTCTCTATCTGATCCATGGCTAATACTGTATCCAGAAAACCAGTGGCATGGGCTACCCCATCCATCTGTCCCGACTGACCACATTCCAGTGTCACTGCCGGGCAAAGTCTGGCAAAAGCTGACGATTGCACTCCTCGTGGGTTGGTAAAATAAACCACGGTATTACTAAATAATCCTGCTAATGCAAGGTATTGTTTATCCAGCACATTAATACAACCATAATGAGGATTAAGGCCGGTATTATTGTGAATATCGATACTGGCAAAAACATTCTTCTGCTCCATAATTTCCATCACCTGTTTCATCATGTGCGCTTCGGCCAGGTAATCATCTTCGGTACCGGGCCAGATACGATTAAAATCTGCCTGTCGATCCAGCCGGCGCTGGTTTACTGCAGCTGCTTCTACATTACCAATAAAAATAGACACACTTCGGGGCAAACTTTGTTGCTGATATTTTTTTAATAGTTTTTGCACGGCATAAAACCCGGTGGTTTCATTACCATGTAATAAAGTTGAAATAAACAGGGGTTCGGTTTTTTCGCCAGGCAGGTGAATCAGCGTGGGCTTTGCCAGCAACTCCAGTAACTGGTCTGCACGTGCTTCAAGCAAGACTTCAGGCAATTCATGTATTTCGTTTAACAGGTTAGTCATAAGTCTCGAAATCCCAGTTATGTACCGCCTCCTGTGTTTGCTGGTTCCGGTAATACAACTGTGTCAGTCGATGCATATCTCTGCCATGCAGTTCCACAAATTTACGCTGCCAGTCACTACCGGTCTGTTTTTTTTCTGCCCTGTTTTCAATAACACCCAGGTATCGCGTGATATCATCACTGTCTATACCTGATGCGGACAGACCCTGCTCTGCCTCATCCAGTAAACGATTCAACAGTAGATGCCGAATACTGCATCGATCACAACCTGGCCAGTTAATTTTATCATCCAGGCCATGACGTGCCGCAGTATAAAAATTATCTCGTGCCTGAGAAAATTCAATCTGCTGCTCGGGCGGCTGTGGCTGATTAGCATAATAATGAACAAGACCGTAATAAAAAGCCATATTGGCCACGTTATCAATAATACTCGGCCCACTGGGCATCACCCGGTGTTCAATACGCAAATGTGGTGTGCCGTCTTCATCAAAACCGACCAGCGGTCGATTCCAGCGCCAGATTGTTCCGTTATGCAGGCTTAAATGCCTGAGCTCATTTTTATCCGAATCAAATGTCATGGGTAATAGCACCGGAAAATGCTGCTGGTTTTCCTCGAAACATTCCATTAATGACTGTCGCGCATAACCTGTGCCAAAACTCACTCGATGCACCGGACCATGGGCAGCGCCGGCGAACCCACCAACATCCACTGATTGTTCAAATACTGGAATACGTGTCTCTGACCATAGATCCTTAGTAAATAAATAAGGTGAATTTGCACTGATGGCGACCATGGGGGCCGATAGCAGAATCGAAGCATTGTAATATCGAACCGCTGTTTCCTGCGTGACCTGAAGATGTATCTGTAAAGAAGTGGATGCCGCTTCGAGCATCACATCCCGGTGTGTTGTTTTAATGGATTCCCGACCATTGATATTCAACTTAAATGCTTCACCACCTCGCTGCCTTAATACCTGTTCATTCAATGCTTTATAGCGCTGCTGATTAGAAATATTTTCCAGTGTTAAATGTCCTGCTTTTAAAGTGGGCAGAATGCCAATGCTCAGTAAATTACAGCCAACACCTTCTGCTGTCTGCTTGCAAAATGCCCAGTGCTGTTTAAATGCCTGTTCAAACTGCCTGAGAACTGTCTTTTCCAGCTGGGCCGGTTCCGCATTTAATTCTATATTGAACTGTGCCAGTTCCTGGGTCAGCAAGGGCGAATTGGCCTGGCGTAGAAATGCCTCATTCGACGAACTGGGACAACAGCCATCATCAACTAACCAGGCCTCCAGCTCGTAACCGGCCATCAATGGTTTCCTGGAAAAACAGTTGCTCTCAAACCAGTATGACAACAACTCAGTTTCCTGTCGCAACCTGGTATCAAAATTTGCAAAATCTGCGTCCACAAAATAACTGGTATCTATTTCCTGTCCCATCAGATATCTATCAGTCAATATGCAAAATTACATTAATCAAGTGTAGTTGAAATACCTCAAAAACCATGACACTTCTAGCTCTATTCAAACACCTGGCATGCTATACTTTTATTAACAAAACGTTAGTATCACTACAGTTTTTGTGACCTGGCTGTTTTCTGCATAAGCATGCTTTAAGACTGTATGACCTCAACAGCTGATACAACATATTTACGCTGCTGATAATAAGGAATAGATGTAAAACAGAGCCTTAGTGGAACCAAAATGTCAAAAGAACATTTAAGCAAATTCACATCAACTTACTTACGAAAGTTTTTTGACAAACATAATCTCCCGGTTGAGCAGTGGGAATACCAGGTTAACGGCCAGATAAAAACCATCAAAAATACTCAGGTTATTGAGCAGATATTATCTGCAAGCCCAGAAGAACAGAGCATACTTGCCGAAGCGCTACAGGAGCTGGATGCCAACCACCACGACATCAACCAGTTTTTAAAACATCTTGCCCTGGATTAAACGCCAGGAAGCCTGATAAAAATTTTCAATTTTAAGTACACTTGTCACCTGCTGCATAATAAGCTGTAAAACAGTCTATTACTGAATTGAAACAGGGCTGAATCACATTAACAATAATTCCCGGATAACACATGTCCCAAACCTCAGAAAATGGCTATACACAGCCACTGCGCCAGAATTTTACTGAAGATGAAAAACGTTTTCCCTGGCTTAGTCTCTTGCTGGATGCTTATTTAATTATTGATGAAGGTGTAAGCGAAGCCATTCGACGCGAACAGAAACAGGGGCATCCACTGGCCTGTGCAAAAGGCTGTTCCAGCTGCTGTAGCAGCCACCAGGATATTCCTGTCTATCCACTGGAACTCATGGGCATGAGCTGGTATATCATTGAAAAACTTCAGCCTCCCTTGCGACAACAACTTAAACAGCAACTGAAAAATCTCGATACTGTTAATAGCTGCCCATTCCTGCTGGACTCCGCCTGTAGCATACACCCCATGCGACCTATTGCCTGTCGCCAGTTCAATGTACTTAACAAACCCTGCGCCGAAGGCGAGGATGCTTTTCATACTCGCAGGAATGACGTTATTACGCCTATTAAACGTTAT
Source organism: Gammaproteobacteria bacterium (assembly GCA_029879605.1). GTDB lineage: Bacteria > Pseudomonadota > Gammaproteobacteria > SZUA-229 > SZUA-229 > JAPHQX01. The sequence continues at coordinate 1,650 of JAOUQA010000022.1, read as the reverse complement.
GCCGATGAGGCTTTTGATATTATGTTGCCATTTTATGGCATAAAGAAAAAAGCCGAACGTCGCAAGGCAATTAAACAGGGAGCCATACATTCAGCGGCAAAAGTTATGCGTGACTGTAACTGGCAAAGCATGCCAGAAAAAATGTCAGCCTTTGATAAACGGTAAGCAATCAACCGCATCAATCTGGCAATCTTGATACTGATTATTTTCTGGAATTTCTAATTAAATCGTAGGCCGATTTAATTTCATGTGTTTTTTCATTTGCCAGGTTAATCATTTCTTCTGGCAATCCTTTAGACACAAGTTTATCTGGATGATGCTGACTCATTAAGCGACGGTATGCCTTCTTAATATCCGCATCAGAATCATTTTCATCTACTCCTAGCAAATGATAAGCATCCGCAAGTTTATTAGGCGACTGTTGCCCGGCGTGAAAACTCTGCTGTGCACCCACCATGCCCAATAGCTGTTCAATATGAGCCGGGTTAAACCCCAGTTGCTGACCGATATGACTAATGACCTGGCTTTCACTGGCATGCAATGAACCGTCTGCCATGGCCGTAGAAATTAGTATTTCTAAAAACATCCGTAGTAAATTTGTCCGCCGATGGCATTCGACCCGGAACTGTTGCAGCACATCATCCAGGGGAAAACCCTGCTGTTTGCCTTCATTGAATAAGGCTATCGCTGCTTTTTTCTGGTCAGCAGATAAATTCATCTGCGCCATAACACGCTGCGCCATTTTAATTTCATCTTTTGAAACATGGCCATCGACTTTGGCCAGGTAACCCATAATCGAAAATGTTGCGGTAAAAAAGGCAGCCTGGGTACGCTGTTGATTGCCTACACCAAAATCATCTAAATTATCCAGCCCTTTATCAAAATGATGACCCAGTGCAGCACCCATGATGGCACCCAGTGGGCCGCCCATCATAAAACCAAAACCACCACCAACTATTTTTCCCCACCAGCTCATAATATTCTTTTAGTTCCGGGTTAACCTGTAAATACTAACTTAGTCTAAAAACTAAATTAACTATGAATTAATTATTTTCTGTTTTCGGACCTTTCCCTAACCACTTCAATTCAAACAATTCATCACGACGATCTTTTGAATTTCTCACTGAACCTTCATGTCGTAACTGAACTAATTTATCCAGGTCAAGATCTGCGATTAATGCCATCTCTGTATTTGGAGTACTTTCCGCCATGATGGCATCATGCGGGAACGCAAAATCCGACGGTGAATAAACGGCTGACTGGGCATACTGAATGTCAACATTTTCAACCTGTGGCAAATTTCCCACGCTACCACCGATGGCTACATAACATTCGTTTTCAATAGCTCGTGCCTGGGCACAACGCTGAACACGCAGAAAACCATTTTTTGTATCCGTCCAGAAAGGAACAAATAGTATTTCCATATTCTGCTTACTAAGAATACGGGACAATTCAGGGAACTCCACATCGTAACAAATGAGAATACCAATTCGACCTGCATCGGTATCAAACACCTGTAAGCTATCACCCCCTTCAATAACCCAGTCACGTCTTTCATGGGGTGTTATATGAATCTTGGACTGAATATCAACAGTACCGTCACGTCGACATAGATAAGCATTATTGTTCAAGTTATCACCCGACACTGCC
>JAOUQA010000269.1 GCA_029879605.1 Gammaproteobacteria bacterium | reverse complement strand
CTCGATTTCATCATTGCCCTTAAGTTCTACAGTCGTGCCATCTTCCAGTGTGAACTGGTAAGTGGTGTTTTCCAGGTCTTTTTCTTTCACCAGTACGCCCTGGAATACTTCCGGGTTAAAGCGGAAGGTCGTGCAACCTTTCAGGTTCATATCATAAGCGTATTCGTAAATGTTTTTGAAATCTTCAAATGGATAATCCGTTGGCACATTGGCAGTTTTGGAAATGGATGAATCAATCCATTTCTGTGCCGCGGCCTGGATGTCCACGTGCTGTTTCGGGGTAACATCTTCTGATGAAATAAAGTAGTCCGGTAGTTTCTGAGCGTCGTTTTCGGCATAAGGTATCGCATCGGGATTAATCATGCTGCGGTATGCCAGTAACTCAAATGAAAACACATCAATTTTTTCTTTGGATTTTTTGCCTTCACGAATCACGTTACGTGAGTAGTGATGGGCAAAGCTGGGTTCGATACCATTACTGGCATTGTTGGCCAGTGATAATGAAATGGTGCCGGTAGGGGCAATTGAACTATGGTGAGTAAAACGTGAACCCACTTCAGCCATTTCTTTAATCAACTCAGGATCTTCTTTCGCGACGTTCTGCATATAGCGGCTGTATTTTGCATGGAGTATCTTGCCCTGAATGCTGTCGCCTTCTTTCCAGCCGTCATCGATCATCTCGGGACGTTTGTAAAGCATTTCAGATGTGACCGTGAACTCTTTATCAAGTACGGGTGCAGCACCTTTTTCTTTTGCCAGTGCAACACCGGTACGCCAGCCTTCCAGTGCCAGTTCCCTGGTAACCTGTTCAGTGAAGGCCAGTGATTCTTCAGAACCGTATTTAACACCCAGCATGGTCATAGTTGAGCCCAGGCCCAGGTAACCCATGCCATGACGGCGCTTGGTGAGGATTTCTTCACGTTGCTGTTCCAGTGGCAGGCCATTAATTTCAACCACGTTATCGAGCATGCGAGTGAAAATAGACACAGTTTTGCGATAGCTGTCCCAGTCGAATTCGGCCTTGCTGGTGAAAGGATTGAGTACAAAACGGGTCAGGTTAACCGAGCCTAACAGGCAGCTGCCGTATGGGGGCAGGGGCTGTTCACCACAGGGGTTGGTGGCGCGGATGTTTTCACAGAACCAGTTGTTGTTCATTTCATTGACCTTGTCGATGAGAATGAAACCTGGCTCGGCAAAATCATAGGTCGAGGCCATGATGCTGTCCCATAAACGACGGGCAGGTACAACACGGCTGATCATGCAGGCAACCTGGCCGGCATCGTTGGTGATATAGCCTTCTTTTACTGGCCATTCACGCCAGATCACCTTGTCGCTTTTCTGTAAATCGAGATTTTCCTTCACGTATTCCTTGGTGGTCATAGGAAATGCCAGTGGCCAGTCCTGGTCATTTTTGACCGCTTCGACGAAATCAGTCGTAATGAGTAAGGACAGGTTAAACTGGCGCAGACGACCGTCTTCACGCTTGGCGCGGATAAAATCAAAGACATCGGGATGACCAACATCGAATGTCGCCATCTGGGCACCACGACGGCCACCGGCAGAAGACACGGTGAAACACATTTTGTCGTAGATATCCATGAAGGAAAGCGGGCCCGAAGTATAGGCACCGGCACCGGAGACATAACCACCCTTGGGACGCAGGGTAGAAAATTCATAGCCTATGCCACAACCTGCTTTCAGGGTTAAACCGGCTTCATGAACCTTGCCCAGTATGTCATTCATGGAATCGGTCACCATGCCGGATACTGTGCAGTTAATGGTAGAAGTTGCAGGTTTGTGTTCCTGGGCGCCGGCATTGGAAATTATGCGGCCGGCGGGGATGGCACCATGGCGTAATGCCCAGAGAAATTTGTCATGCCATTCTTTTTTCAGTTCATCGGTGGTTTCAACATCGGCCAGGGCTTTGGCGACGCGTTCGAACGAATCATCAATGCTCTGATCAACATGGGTTCCATCTTTGGCTTTTAAACGGTACTTGGTATCCCAGATATCCAGCGAGGCTTCCTGGTAGGGGACTTCGTTTACATTATTGGGTACAGCATGTAGTTGAGGTGCAGTCATTTTGTAAATTCCTACGTTATTATTATACTTAAATGGCTATATTAGCGTTTTATTTATTAGATTTTGGTAATCTTTATATAGTGGTCAGAAAATAAAATAACACAAGATATAGTGGATACCAAGCCTGATTTGGAATTTTTTTATGCCTGCATTATCAAAGCCCGACAGAATGGGCTTTGATAAATGTCAATAAAAAATTAATGGGTTATTCGAACGCTGGGTGATGATTATTTCAAATCGAAATCATCTTTTTGGCAGGCTTCCAGGCGGTTGAGTTTAGATTATCGTGACGCGGTAAACCATGTCATTGCGAGCAATACTATAACGAACTAATCCCGGACATCATTCTGACAGTTCCGGTCAATCAGGTTATTATCATTTTGTGGTGACATAAAAAGTTTATAAATGAATAACAATAACAAGTCTCTGAAACGTAGCCTGGGTTTATCGCTGATCACCTTTTATGGCCTGGGTAATATCCTGGGTGCGGGTATCTATGCGCTGGTCGGCAAGGTGGCGGGTGAGGCCGGTGTTTTTGCACCACTGTCTTTTTTTGTGGCTTCGATTATTGCCGCTATTTCGGCGCTGACCTATGCCGAGTTGTCAGCCCGTTACCCGGTGAGTGCCGGTGAAGCGGTGTATTTGTATGAAGGCTTTGGTCTACGCTGGTTATCATTGGTGGTGGGATTGTTGATCGTGCTGGCGGGTATTGTGTCATCCGCAGCGATTGCCCATGGTTTTGCCGGTTATCTTAAGGTAACCCTGGCAGCTTATTTCCCGGCCTTCGAGCCTGTGTCTTCCGCGGCCATTATTATTGTCCTGCTTTGTGTGCTGGGTGCACTGGCCATCTGGGGAATTAGCCAGTCGGTGCGGGTTGCTTCGTTTCTGACCGTGCTGGAGATCACCGGCCTGTGCCTGGTGATCTGGGTCGGGGTTGATCATGTGCCGGTGATGGAGCAGAACCTGCACGGGATGCTTGAAGCCGATGTGTCTTTTTCTTTTGTGGGTGTATTTGCCGGGGCCTTCCTGGCGTTTTATGCCTACCTGGGATTTGAAGACATGGTCAATGTGGCGGAAGAAGTAAAGAACCCGCAGTACACCATGCCTCGGGCGATCATACTGGCGGTGATTATTTCCACGCTGTTATATGCCGGGGTGTCGATTGTGTCTGTGTTGCTGGTTGAGCCGGGTGTGCTGGGGCAGAGTGATGCACCGCTGGCACTGGTGTATACCACCGCGACCGGTGAAGCGCCGGTGGTGATCAGTTTGATTGGTATGTTTGCCGTGGTTAACGGTGCCTTGATCCAGATGATTATGGCGTCGCGTTTGTTGTATGGCATGGGTAGTCGTGGCTGGTTGCCGCGCTGGTTTTCCAGGATTCATCCGCCCACCCGAACCCCGGTCAACAGTACCCTGACTGTGATGATATTGATGATGGTGTTTGCCGTGCTGTTACCTATGGTTACGCTGGCAGAGATGACCAGTTTTATTATTATGATTGTCTTTGCCCTGATTAACCTGGCACTGATTAAAATTAAACAGAAGCAACCACAGCCGGAAGGTGTGCGAGTGTTTTCAGCATGGATTCCCAAGCTGGGTTTTGCTACCACGGTGC
>JAOUQA010000021.1 GCA_029879605.1 Gammaproteobacteria bacterium | reverse complement strand
AAGATCGGTGGTGAACCCCCTTTTGCTTACGACAATGAATTACCTGAACACACAGTCGAACTCGATACCTGCAACATTTCCATGCAACCGGTTACCAATGCTGAATACCTGTCTTTTATAAATGACCAGGGCTATCAAACACCCGAACTCTGGTCAAATGATGCCTGGCAATGGTTAACTAACAACAATATCAAACACCCTGAATACTGGCGCCAGAATAAAAACAATGACTGGTACGGCATAAATGAACTGGGGCCATTTGAGCTTACCAATTCAGACTTTGTTTACGGCATCAGTCACTATGAAGCCAGCGCATTTGCCTGCTGGGCCAATGCTCGACTACCTCATGAAAACGAGTGGGAAACCTGTGCAAAACTTGAACGTATAAAAAACTCTGGCCAGGTATGGGAATGGTGTTCAAATACCTTTGAACCTTATACTAATTTCACAGCCTTTCCTGAACATGCCGAAGAAACTGACTTCAACCAGGAACGCTATGTTCTTAAAGGTGCCAGCCAGTATACCCGACCGGAAATACGACGAGCTTCCTTCAGAAATTTCTACAGCCCTGAAAAACGTCATATGTTTTCCGGTATGCGGCTGGTTTTTGAATAAGCCTGCTTTTCAGCTGACTATTTGCACTTTATACTAGCATCATGCAAGTACCCCAAAGCTATATTGAAGAAAGTGTACATACCGCTCTCAAAGAAGATGTAGGCCACGAAGATGTGACCAGCAAACTCATTCCTGAAGATGACTTCAGTATTGCCTCAGTCATAGCCAGGGAAGATGCCATACTTTGCGGCGTCGACTGGTTCGAAGAAACATTTAGCCAGCTTGATCACGAAATATTTATCGAATGGAATGCCGATGATGGTGATGTCATTACTGCCAACCAGCAAATATGTAACCTGAGCGGGTCAACTCGCGCACTCCTGACAGGTGAACGCACAGCATTAAATTTTTTACAGACTTTATCTGGCACAGCCAGCCTGGCCAGGCAATATGCGGATGCGGTTGCCGGCACTGGTGCTCGCATACTCGATACCCGTAAGACCATACCCGGGCTAAGACTTGCTCAAAAATATGCTGTAAGCTGTGGCGGCTGCTTTAATCACCGCATGGGTTTATATGATGCCATTTTAATCAAGGAAAACCATATACTCAGTATTGGCAGCATTAAAGATGCTGTCGAAGCTGCACGTATTAACAGTCCGGAATTACCTGTTGAAGTTGAAGTTGAAACTATTAATGAGCTGGAGCAGGCATTATCCGCAAAAGTAGAAAGAATACTGCTTGATAATTTTTCTATAGAAATGCTCAAACAGGCTGTGAAAATAAACAACAAACAAACAGAACTGGAAGCTTCTGGCGGCATTACACTGGATAATATCAGGAGCATTGCCGAAACCGGTGTTGATTTTATCTCTACCGGGGCCATAACTAAAGATATTAAAGCGCTAGATTTATCTATGCGTTTTTCATAAAAATGAAGCACCATTTTAAACCTGTACGCATATCCTGGCGACTATTACTTCTCACTCTTCATGTTTTTAATGGTTTTATACTGGCCGTTTGCTTTCTACGCGACAAAATTCATCCAGACACACTGGCTGCAAGATTATCACTCTGGTGGCACAAAGGAATTTGCAACATATTTGGCGTTAAGATTAAAACCAGTGGTGATATAAACCAGGTACCCACTCTCTTTGTTGTTAATCATATTTCATGGTTTGATATTCCGGCACTCGGATCCACTGTGCCCGTTCACTTTTTATCCAAAGATGAAGTTAACAGCTGGCCAGTAATTGGATTAATTGCTAAAAAAGCTGGAACTTTATTTATTAAACGCGGTGCCCGCGGTGCTGCCGAACAATCTCTCTCAGAAATAACAAATTCCCTTAAAAATGGCTCTCATGTAATTATTTTTCCTGAAGGCACCACTACTGATGGCACATCAGTCAAACGTTTTCATAGCAGATTATTTCAGGCTGCTATCGATGCAGCCGTACCAGTTCAAGCTGTTGCACTTACATATCCACACCCTGAAGGCGTTCATCCTAAAGCACCTTTTATAGGAGACACCCAGTTTCTCGAATCAACACTTGATATGATTTCAGAAAAAAACATGGAAGTAAGCCTTAATTTTCTAGCCGCTATTGACAGCCAGGGACACAGTAGAGACGAGCTGGCAACAATTACTCATAACAAAATACTATTATCCATAACTAATAATAAAACTCTGAACTAAAGTTTTTATTTACTTGAATTACTATTCCATATTTCGAGAATCCGGGAAGGCAATGCCACTGGATCAATCGGCTTCAAAATATAACCTATAACACCCAGATCACGGTATTTACTAGATAGATCTTCATTAGAATTTCCAGAAATAAAAATAACCGGGACATCTTTAACAGCTTCATTTTTTCTTAGCTCTTTCAATAAATCCACACCATCATATTCGGGCATAATATAATCCAGCAGCATCAAATCAGGCTTAATTTCAGGAATTAGACTTAATGCCTGAACTGGTGAGCTAAAAACCTCTATAGCAATCTCACCATGAGACTCAATAGAAAACTCAACAATAGAAATCATATCCGGATCGTCATCAACATACACGATCTTTTCCAGCTGATCGAAGCTATAACTGGGCTTACTCGACTGATTTGGAAAATAGACTGTAAAACAACTTCCCACACCCACTTCACTTTCGGCATGTATATCTCCTGCCATAGAAGTGGCAAGTCTATAAGCATTAGACAGGCCAATCCCTACTCCTGATATAGTTGTATCTTTATTCATCCTGCTAAACGGCACAAATATTTCATCAATTCCATCTTTCTCAATGCCTGCGCCTGTATCACATACCTTAACCCCGAAATAGCCATTGCGGCCAAAGTCAGAATCAATTTTTATCTCTCCATGAGCAACATTGAACTGAACCGCATTTTTCAGAATTTCTGCCAACACGACCGCCGCACCCTGCTCATCCCCAATAACTTTATAATCCTGCTTAAAATCCTCTGAAAGAGATATTTTTATACTCTTTTCTTTAGCGCTCATTTCAATACCATGCAGCGCAGAAATCACAAGATTACCCACATCAAACTCACTAATCGTTATATTATGATGCTCTGACATCATATCTGAGTACTGCAACATCTTGTCGATAATTTCCGTAAGATTTCTTCCTGATGATATTATTTCGCCAACACTATCTTTCTGTTGATCAGACAAACCCTCATCATATTCCAGTAACTGCGCAAACCCGACAATATGATTAAGCGGTGTTCTCAACTCATGACTCATTTGCCCCAGAAACTGCGTTTTTGCTTTACTGGCAATCTCGGCTCTCTCTCTTGCCTCCATTAAAGAAACCTGTAATTTCCTGCGTCTACTAACTTCATCTTCCAGGTCTAATCTTTGCTTCATGATTCTCCTGTCAGCCTGAATCATAACCTCACCCAACTGTTTAAACTCATCATTTCTATTCACCAGGGGCAATAGAGACATCACACCACGACCAAAATCAGAACACGCATTCAATAAATATATAATTGGGTAGGTAAATCTAATTCCCATCACAGTGGCCATTGCAACAATAAACATAACAATTATCGCCGTGCTTACAACCATAACATTTTTTAGATGAATAACAGGTGCCATTACTTCTTCAACATCAATTTCAGACACTATCACCCATTCAAGACCCTTGATATTTAGAGCCGAAAAAGATGACAGAACTTTTTCTCCCCTGTAGTCTTCAATAATCTGCGTACCTTCTTCACCCCTGATACCACGCCTGACACTTTCACTCACGACTGGTAACAACATAATTGTTGTATTATGCTCATTTATCCTCGAAACAATATCTTCTTTAACATCATGCTCATTTAATCTTCTTATAAAATCTGCTTTTTCCTCAATCAGAAACCGTGAATCACTCCTCATCAGGTAATCACTCCCAACAAGATATGTCTCACCGGTTTTACCAAGACCTTTACTTTCCCATGTTTGGCCGCTCGTCATGATATTGTTAATTCTTTTCTGGGAAACCTGGGCAATTAAAACCCCAACCGCTCTCTCACCCTCTTTTATTAAAATCGATATAAAACATGCCGGGGAACTATATGATGGAATATATGGCGCGTAATCCACAAAAACCCCACCTCTGTTATTATTTTTCACGGCCTTTTGATAAACTTTGGAAATATTCTGATTCGAATAAGGACCAGTCAACAAGTTAGTTGCATAATCTGTTTCTTTATAAACGGAGTAAACAATATCTCCCGTCATATCAACAATAAAAACATCATAAAAACCAAATGAATCTCTAAAATCCTGGAACATACTATGATATTTATAGTGCTCTTTAAAATACTCGTCATTACTTACTACATTATCTAATTTATTTTTATCTCCAAGGCCAAAGGAGTTAGAGGAAATATAATAATATTGCAGGTATCGACCAACCTGGCTCAACGGATACACACTCTCCAGATTGCTATCAATTTTAGGCACGAATTCTTTTTGATAAAAATCTCGAAGATTATCATCCATGTCTTTAGAAAGTCGCACCCCTTTCAGATCAGAAAATGCTTGCGAAAGATCTTTAGCGGCATCTATTGTTGCCGGAGTTCTTGAAAACATGGCCATAGCATTCATTATGTTCTCAAAATACGACTGGATCTGGAATTTTTTTTCTTCCTTGATACTTGCCAACCTGCTATACCCAATTTCTGTCAGGCTTTTCCTCGACGTATCATAAACAACAGCCGTAACCACAAGAAGAGAAATCAATGATAATATAAAAAATGAAATTATTAATTTAGATCTTATCTTCATTCGCTAACTCAATTTTATATCCGCTACCAATATTAACCATGTATATTTCAAAATCAAAGACCAATCAGCCTCACAATTTTATTTACCAGCAAACAGGCTGAATCTTGATATAAAGAACAACATAACCGCGGCAACAACAATCGACGGCCCGGCGGGTGAATCCCACTGCATCGACGCAAACATACCCGATATAACTGCCAGCACGCCAAATACAACTGAAATCAAGGCCATTGCCTGTGGTGTTGCTGAAAAACGCCGTGCACTTGCTGCAGGAATAATTAACAATGCGGTTATTAATAAAATACCTACAACCTTCATTGCAGTAGCAACCACCAGTGTCATTAGAACCATAAACAGCAAACGCACCCGATCAACTGCAATACCTTCACTACGTGCCAGCTCTTCATGTACGGCAATGGATAATAATGACTTCCACAAATACGCCAGGCTTACTAACACCATAACAACCAGGCCAGCCATCCATACCAGTTCCCTGTCACTGACCGCAAGAATATCTCCTAGCAGGTATGACATTAAATCAACCTGCAATCCCCGGTTCTGCAATATTGCCAGTATGACCAGTCCAAGTGCCAGGGAACCATGAGCTATGATGCCGAGTAAGGCATCAGTCGTGAGTTGTGGATTACGCTGCATCAGCACCAGCACAAGACTAAAAACTGTTCCGGTAAAAATAACACTTACGACTGGATGCAGGTCAATCATGATACCCAGTGCAGCACCCAGTAATGCAGCATGAGCCAGTGTGTCACCAAAATAAGACATCCGTCGCCAGACTACGACACAACCCAACGGACCTGACACCAGAACAACCAGTAAGCCAGCCACCAAAGCCTTTATTATAAAATCATCCATGATCATGATCCTCATGACTAATAACATCACCATGCAGGTCATGACTGTGATCATGGTTATGGGTATACACTGCAAAACCCTCCATGGTGCCACCAAACAATTTTAAATATTCCGGGTGCTGAGTCACTGCTTCAGGATGTCCTGTGCAGCATATATGCGTATTTAAACACAGAACCCGGTCGGTGGATTCCATAACCAGGTTAAGGTCATGAGAGACCATTATGATGCCACAACCAAATTCATTACGAATTGATGCTATCAACTGGTAAAGTTTCTGCTGACCATTAATATCAACGCCCTGCGCCGGTTCATCAAGAACCAGTAATTCCGGTTTACGTAACAGGGCCCTGGCCAGCAGAACATGTTGAAATTCACCACCTGAAATATTCTGTATCGGCCTGGACAACAGGCTTTTGATACCCAGTTGATCTACAACTTTCAGTAAATACTCAAACTCGATACCATCCACCAGTTTTAGAAATCCCTCCACTGTCAATGGCAGAGCATTATCGACGATCAGCTTCTGCGGCATATAGCCAACTCGTAGACCCGGGCGACAATGCACACTACCCTGATCAGGCTTATACAACCCAAGCAGTAAACGAACCAGGCTGGTTTTACCAGAACCATTCGGCCCTATCAATGTAAGAGTCTCACCCCTGGCTACTTCAAGATCAATATCCTCCAGCACCTGGCGACCGGCAATGCGCAAGCATGCGCCGCTGACTTTTATTAAATACTGCTCAGTATTTTCATCGAATGTGCTAATAGACAAACAAGACTCCTTTACAGCCAGTTTTTATTAAGATTATTGCAGTCCTGAATATGACACGTACAATGCGCCAGCTAACTAAAAAAACAGATGTTATCATGTACACAAGGTGAACAATGACTAAAAACTATAACTTACAGGCACATAATATATTACTCAGTCTATGCGCTGTTCTCTGTTTCAGCATAGCCCAGACGGCTGTTGCCAGAACACCTGTAATTCTTACAACTATAAAACCAGTCCATTCACTGGTCAGTAACCTGACAAAAGATATCACTCAACCCGGCTTACTCCTTGATAGCCGCCAGTCTCCCCATGACTTTCAATTAAAACCCTCTGATCGACGCAAGATAGCACAGGCCGATATTATTATTTATGTCTCAGGCAATATTGAAACTTACATAGCTGAAATCAGTAACAGTTTTGCTAGTCACCAGCAGGTGATAGAACTGATCAAAGCACCTGCGATTACACTATTACCCATCAGGGCAGCCGACCATCATCACCATCATGACCATGACGCTGATTACGATGGTCATATCTGGCTATCGATAAAAAATGCTCTTGCAATGACCGAATACCTGTACCAGAAATTGAGCCAGTATGATCCGGAGCACCAGCCAGTTTATTTACGTAACAAACAGCAACTGATAGAACAGTTATCTACGGCACAAACAAACATCAACCAGCTGTTATCACCGGTCAGGCACAAACCTTATCTCACCTTTCATGATGCCTTCCAGTATTTTGAAACTGAATTTAATTTAACCGGTAGTCATTTTGTCACCAGCAGTCCCGAGCATATATCCAGCATTAAAACAGTCAAACACTATAAACGACTGCTGCAAACAAAAAATATCCGCTGCATTTATTACGAACCCCCCGTGATGCCCAAAATTTTAAACACCCTGCAAACCAACAGCAATGCCAGCCTGTTACCGCTCGACCCAACGGGATCAGATCTTCAGGCTGGTCATTCACTCTATTTTGAATTGCTAAACAACCTTGTTAACCAGCTCTATAATTGCCTTAAATAATTTGAGAAATGACCACATTTTGTCTATGTATTAAATGATGAGATTACAAAGATAACACCATGATTCAGAGAGAAACCAGACAGGCCATAGATGGCGCACAGGTAAGCTTTAAAAGACAATCACCTGATAATAGCAATCACGCTACAGTTGAAATCAAGTACCCTGTTAACAATATCAGTCGTGGCGGACTGAAATTTTCTGCAACAGAAATTTTTGAAGTCGATGAACGTGTTGAGTTAACGCTGTATTTATCCAACGGACACGTCCATAACCTCCATGCTCGAATATGTTATTGCCAGGATAATGGTATGGATGCACATCATGATTATGGCGTAAGCTTCCTCGACCACTACCTGGTGTTTGAATAGCAGGCACAAAAAAGACACTGTTCCCTGTACCGTCCTTGCATGTGGATGCCTACATGGATGCAGGCAGTAGTCCAATGCATGGGGCCGTTGCCAGGATGACACGCAGACCTATGGTATCTTCGGCGTACAACTGCGAAGCAAAAATATTAAAAATAGTGAAAAAATTAGTGCTTCCCTGCACTTAGCGTGGAGTTGTTCTTGCGGGTAACTACCTGCATGAATGCAGTAGCAGTTGCCGAGATGCCCGCAAATAGATTATACCGAGGGTACTCACTATTTAAAATCCGGGTAAAAACATTGTTTCTACCCCGGGATAAAAAGAGCGACGCCATTCCTTGCGTCTAAGCATCAGCGTGGTTGCTTTCTTAAAAACTTAAATCAAAATCCGGTCTTAGCTCTGTAAACTTTCAATAATAGATTGCATATGCCATGCCAGACTTTTTAAGCCCAACAAAAACAATAACTTAACAAAAATAAACTCACTCAAACATGTGATATTAATTGCATATTGCAACACATGATTTTAAATCCTGTTGCAGACTGCAACCCCGGATACACCAGAACCTGCTTTTACTGATAGTCCTCAGACAATCTTAAAGGCATAAAAAAACCCGGCCAGAATGACCGGGTTTTATGTACAGGCTGTGCGGTATGTCGCGATCGCATAAATGCGAAACAGCGACAATAACTACAATAAATAGCCGGGCTACATCATACCGCCCATACCGCCCATGCCGCCCATGCCACCCATATCAGGCGCAGAGTCGTCCTTAGGCAGCTCAGCCACCATACACTCGGTCGTAATCAACAGACCAGCAATGGAAGCTGCATTCTGCAGTGCAGAACGGGTTACCTTGGTTGGATCAAGAATACCCATTTCAATCATATCACCGTACTCTTCTGTACCTGCGTTATAACCAAAGTTACCTGAACCTTCAGCAACCTTATTCAGGATAACAGAAGCTTCTTCACCAGCATTGGTAACGATCTGGCGTAATGGTTCTTCCATTGCACGTATCGCAATTGCAATACCAACATCCTGATCATGGTTGTCACCTTTCAGGTCTTTGATAGCTGCACAGGCACGAATCAGGGCAACTCCACCACCGGGTACAACACCTTCTTCTACCGCTGCACGGGTTGCGTGTAATGCATCATCAACACGGTCTTTTTTCTCTTTCATCTCAACTTCAGTCGCAGCGCCAACTTTGATAACCGCAACACCACCAGCCAGTTTAGCCATGCGCTCCTGCAGTTTTTCTTTGTCATAGTCTGAAGTCGCTTCATCCATCTGGGTACGAATCTGGCCAACACGAGCCTCGATCTCTTCAGAAGAACCGGCACCATCAACAATAATCGTCAGTTCTTTAGTCACTGTTACTTTCTTGGCAGAACCCAGGTCTTCCAGGCTAGCTTTTTCCAGTGACAGGCCAACTTCTTCAGAAATAACCTGACCACCGGTCAATACAGCAATATCCTGCAACATAGCTTTGCGGCGATCACCGAAACCAGGTGCTTTAACTGCAGCTACTTTCACAATACCGCGCATGGTATTAACAACCAGTGTTGCTAACGCTTCACCTTCAACATCTTCAGCAATGATCAATAATGGACGGCTGGCTTTTGCAACACCTTCCAGAATTTGTAACAACTCACGGATGTTAGAAATTTTCTTGTCAAATAACAGGATATAAGGATTATCCAGCTGACAGGTCATGCTCTGCTGATCAGTCACGAAGTAAGGTGACAGGTAACCACGATCGAACTGCATACCTTCTACAACATCCAGTTCATTTTCTAATGATGTACCTTCTTCAACCGTGATAACACCTTCTGTAGTTACTTTTTCCATTGCCTTGGCAATGATGTCACCAACATTCTTATCAGAGTTTGCAGAGATAGTACCTACCTGGGCAATTGAACTGTTATCCGCACAGGGCTTGGAGATTTTTTTCAGCTCTTCAACCGCTGCCAGTACCGCTTTTTCGATACCGCGTTTCAGGTCCATTGGGTTCATACCCGCAGATACTGATTTCATACCTTCACGAACAATCGCCTGGGCCAGAACAGTTGCAGTAGTTGTACCATCACCAGCCACATCAGATGTCTGAGAAGACACTTCTTTAACCATCTGGGCGCCCATATTCTCGAACTTGTCATCCAGCTCGATTTCTTTTGCTACTGACACACCATCTTTGGTTACATGTGGTGCACCGAATGATTTTTCCAGCACAACATTTCGGCCTTTAGGACCCAATGTAACTTTTACTGCATTTGCCAGAATGTTAACGCCGTTAACCATACGAGTACGGGCGTCATCACTAAAACGTACTTCTTTAGCTGCCATGTTTATATCCTCTTAAATTCTTTGGAATTAGCCTTCTATAACACCCAGGATGTCATCTTCACGCATAATTAAAACTTCTTCACCATCAACTTTCTGTGCAGTACCTGCATACTGACCAAACAGCACCTTGTCACCCACTTTTACATCCAGTGGACGCACTTCACCCTTATCATTAACCTTGCCATTACCCACGGCCAGGATTTCACCCTGCGATGGTTTCTCTGTTGCAGAATCGGGAATCACGATACCACCAGCACTGGTGCGTGTTTCTTCCATACGTTTAACAACCACACGGTCATGTAACGGACGAATATTCATAGATTAAGTATCCTCTTGGCTTATTTAGCACTCGATTAAAGCGAGTGCTAATGATAGTCACGAACCACCGGGAGTCAAGAGCAGAAAGCACATGCTGGAAAAACTAGTCGTCTTCCCGGCGGCACTCGCCCTCTATAGTTCTTGAATCCTGGCGATAAACATTTTCTTTGTGAGAGCTATATGTGGACTGGATTGTGGAATTCAAGAGCAGGTAACGAATAAATTGCTGCCGTGTGTAAGGTATCAGGCAAAGGAAGCCAACAGCATCTGTGAAAAATCCCGGCGTAATCAGCAGAGCACCACCCACTGCCAGCAAAATCCCCTCAACCATCTCCATGGCTGGAATCTGGCCCTGTGACATCAGGCGATTGGCCCGCATCAGTGTGCTAACCCCCTGCTGTCGTAACAGGTTAACACCTATTACCGCGGTCAAAATCACCAGTAAAATGGTCCAGCCAGCCCCAATTACCGAGCCAACCTGAATCAGCAGATAAACCTCTATTAAAGGAACCAGAAAAAACAGTAAGGGCCAAAATCGAAGCATGTTCCACCTTAGATAAATAATGTTTTTAAGCGTCCTGCTCAAAAAGCTGTAATATTACAGGTCGGGCACTTGCCATAACAGCATAAAAAGCTTTATGTTCCCGTTTAATTAAAGAGATAAGCCAAGAACTTATCCCCGGGCACCGGTCTAAGTACCACCGGTTTTACTTTTTCACGCATTACGAGCCAGTTTTAATGAGTTATTTCAAATCTAAACGACAGGTTTCACACCTGTTTTATGTGCTATTTATACTACTAAGCAGCCTGGCAAGTAGCACCCACGCCTCCAGTGACCCTTTCAGCAGCATGGGGCTGAGCGGCGGCGGTCCTGAAGAGGAAATACTCAGCGTTGACCAGGCTTTCAAGCTGTCTACCAGAATAGAAAATGACCAGCTTATCGCCAGCTGGGACATTGCCGATGGACATTATCTCTACCGTGACAAAACCGATATCACTTCGATTGACCCTGACATCTCACTTGGCCAGATCAGCCGTGACACAGGCGAGCTTAAACATGATGAGTTCTTTGGCGAACTCTATGTCTATCACCACACTGCTTCCGCCAGCATCCCGGTTAGCACCAATAAAGATGGGGTTAAATCCGCCACTTTCAAGATCAAGTACCAGGGCTGTTCGGAAATTTCAGGTATCTGCTACCCACCCGAAACCAAAACCATAAGCCTGGATCTAAACCTGGTCAAATCAGTACAGGCAGCAACTATTGATGATATATCCGCTCCTGTAAGCGAACAGAACCGTATCGCCGACTCATTAAAATCCGGTAGCAGCTGGCTGACCATCATCACCTTCTTTGGTTTTGGCCTGTTACTGGCTTTTACACCCTGTGTTTTCCCCATGATCCCGATTCTATCCAGTATTATTGTTGGCCAGGGCGATCAACTCACAACACGTAAAGCTTTCTGGCTTTCATTAGTATACGTACTCGCAATGGCTGCCACCTATACCATTGCCGGCATTATTGCTGCAAAAAGTGGTGAAAACCTGCAGGCCGCTTTTCAAAACCCATGGATCCTGAGTAGTTTTGCCGGGGTTTTTGTTTTGCTGTCTTTATCCATGTTTGGTTTCTACGAACTACAGATGCCGAACTTTATTCAGAGTCGTTTAACTGAATACAGCAACAAACAACAGGGCGGCACCTTAACCGGTGTTGCCATCATGGGCTTTTTGTCAGCCCTGATAGTTGGCCCCTGTGTTGCCGCACCCCTGGCTGGCGCACTTATATATATTGCCCAAACAGGCGATGCAGTACTGGGCGGCATAGCTTTATTTGCTCTCAGCATGGGAATGGGCGCACCATTAATTGCCATAGGCACTTCGGCGGGTCAGTTACTGCCCAGGGCCGGTATCTGGATGGATGTTATCAAAGCAGTATTTGGGGTATTGCTACTGGCAGTTGCTATCTGGATGCTGGAACGAATTATTCCAGCCACAATCACCCTGATGCTCTGGGGCATATTGCTGATCACTTCCTCTATTTATATGGGCGCACTTGAAGGCCTGCAGATAGAAAGCTCTGGCTGGAAAAAATTCTGGAAAGGTATCGGGCTGATCTTTTTTACTTACGGTATCTTACTGATCATCGGCGCCACATCCGGCAGCACCAACATGCT